>CAURCY010000056.1:0-10134 GCA_963523355.1 uncultured Streptococcus sp. | reverse complement strand
TTGACTTTACTAAGAATCTGCTCAGAAGTTTTTATTCTCTATTACAGTACAGTTTAAAAACGTTTTTAGTTTCTGTTTTATAATAAAAAAGCGAGCAAGCCCGCTTTTAGTCTATTTTACTAAAGTTTAGTAAGAGTGAACTGGTCAGAACGGATACAGAACTAAAGGCCATGGCTAGACCTGCAAGTTCTGGGTTGAGAGCCAGTCCAACACCTGAAAAGACTCCTGCTGCAATCGGAATTCCGGCGACATTGTAGATAAAGGCCCAGAAAAGATTGAGCAGAATTCGATTAAAGGTTTTCTTACTCATGTCAAAGGCACGAACCACTCCTAGGAGGTTATTAGTTGTCAACACCAAATCTGCTGACTCGATGGCAATATCTGTTCCAGCACCCATAGCAATTCCCACATCTGCTACACTGAGGGCAGGGGCATCATTGATACCATCCCCAACAAAGGCTACTTTGCCAGACGCTTGTAGTTTATGGATTTCATGAGCTTTTTCCTCTGGCAAGACACCTGCAATGACCTCTTCGATTCCGATCTGATCGGCAATGGCACGCGCCACACCAGCATTATCTCCTGTCAGCATGACTGTTTTAAGACCTCGTTTTTTCAACTGACTGATGGCAAGCTTAGCATTTTCCTTAGGAATATCTTGCAGAGCAAGCAAGCCTTTGATTTCATTGTCCACAGCCAAGAACACAACTGTCTTAGCTTCTTTTTCCAGTTCTTCTAGTTTTTCTTGATAAATGCTAGAAATATCCATGCCATCCAGCATTTTAGCATTTCCAAGCAGAACTTGTTTTCCATTGATTTGCCCTGAGACACCTTTTCCGTGCAAGGCTTGGAAATTTTCAACAGTTTGAAGCTCAAGTCCAGCTTCACTCGCTCGTTTCACAACGGCTTCAGCCAGTGGGTGTTGAGAAGCTTCTTCCAAGGAAGCTGCCAATCCAAGCACTTCTACTTCGTCGCCGATGATATCTGTGACCACAGGTTTCCCTTCAGTCAAAGTCCCGGTCTTATCAAAGACGATAGTTTGAACTTTCTGGATTTCCTGTAGAACCGTTCCATTTTTGAGGAGAACTCCCATCTTGGCACTGCGTCCTGTCCCCACCATAAGGGCTGTCGGTGTTGCAAGTCCCAAGGCACAAGGGCAGGCGATAATCAAAACAGCCACCCCATAGAGAAGAGAAGAGACAAAGCTCGCTCCAAGCACGACTACACTATCCCTGAGCAAGACGAACCAAACCCAAAAGGTCACAATCCCTAAAATGACAACTGCTGGGACAAAAATCCCTGAAATCTTATCCGTCAAATCCTGAATCGGCGCACGACTTGTCTGAGCTTTCTTCACAAAATCCACAATCTGAGCCAAAACAGTCTCTGAACCAACTTTTTCTGCTCTAAAAACAAGTGTTCCACTATTATTGATGGTTGAACCAATGACGGTATCTCCAACTGTCTTGTCCACAGGCAGACTCTCACCTGTCACCATAGACTCATCAATACTAGAGATACCTTCTACTACGACACCATCAACCGCAATCTTTTCACCGGGACGCACTCGAATCAGGTCACCTACCTTGACTTGCTCCAAAGGGACTTGAACATAGTTATCCTCACGCAAGACTTCTGCAGTTTTAGCCTGCAAGTCAAGTAATTTCTCCACAGCTTGGGAAGTATTTTTCCGCATTTTCTCCTCAAAAACGGCTCCCATAAGAACGAAGAAGAAGATAAAGGCAGCACTTTCAAAGTAAACGGGGAGGCCAGCGAAGAGGGCAACTAAGCTATAGAAATAGGCCACTAGGGTTCCCAGAGCAACCAAGGTATCCATGTTGGCATTGTGCTTTTTAAAACTAGCCCAAGCACTTTGGATATAAGGACCACCTGCTACTAGCATAATCGGTGTTGTGGCTAAAAAGGTGCCCCAACGCATGACTTGGTGACTAATTCCTCCTGTCGACATCCCAATCATGAGGATTACAAGAGGCACAGTAAAGATACTAGTAATCCAAAAACGCTGTAAAAGTGATAGAGATTTTCGAGTCTTCTCAACAACTGTATAACTTCCCTTTTGCATCTTCATACCACAAGAAAATTCATGTTGACCTAATTCTTGAGGTGTAAAACGAATGACTTTCTCCTCATCTACGCCGATTGGTTCCAAGATGCCTTCTTCTTCAAACAGAATTTCCTTATAACAGTTTGAAGGTGTCACACGGTGAAAGGTGATCTCAGCAGGAATTCCTTTTTGCAGTTGAATGTGGGCTGGATGGTAGCCTTTGTCTGCCGTGATACGGATTTTTTGAACACCATTTTCAAGACTTGCTTTTACAATTTCAGTCATATCATTCTCCTATTCTACAATCATCTTACCGTGCATCATATTCATGCCACAAGAGAAACCATACTCTCCAGCCTGTTCAGGTGTTATTTCCACTACATACTCTTCACCCATAGGCAAGTCCGCATGCACACCAAAATCTGGGAAAACAATCTGATCTAGGCAGGGTGAAGGGTCCTTACGGTCAAAGACAATGCGGGCTGGCACTGATTTCTTAAGAATAATCAACTCAGGCGTATATCCCCCTTTGACTTCCACTCGAATCTCTTGGTAGCCGTTTTTTTGCTGGGCCTTTTGTCCAGATTTTTCAGGCTTTTTGAAAAACCAAAACAAGATAAACGCGATAAGGGCAATACAAATAATGGTTACAATACTATTTAACATGACGTCTCCTTTACATACAATTACATTTTACTTCTGTTACAGCGCTTGATTTCTTCTCAGAAATCACAGCTTCCAAGTCTTCCAAGTCAGCCTGAGTAAAATCACATTCAGCAATCAAATCAGCCAACAAGTTCTTAATCCTACGAGAACAAACCTTGTCCTTGATATCTTGGACAAGTAAATCCCGACTTTGGTCCAAAGTTAAAAGGGCTGAATAGACAAAGAACTTGCCTTCTTTTTTCCTTGTCAGACACTCTTTCTCAACCAAACGAGCCAAAAGAGTTTGAATGGTCGACTTGGACCAGTCGAACCGCTCCGCCAGAACCCTAATCAAATCTGTACTAGTCTGCTCTCCTTGCATCCAAATAATCTTCATGACCTGCCATTCTGCATCTGAAATCTGCATAATCACACCTCCAAAATCTACATTTGTCGATTACAATTATTAGTATACTCCAAAAATCTACATTTGTCAACTATGAAATTAATCTTTTCTTTGAAAAATTGAATTTTGACCATACGATAAAGGATTTTCAGTCAAATCTTACTATATAAACTATAAAAATATGCTATACTAAAGAAAAAAGAAAACAACCACTAGGGGTGCGTAAAGCTGAGATTAACGACTGTTAGATCCCTTTGACTCAATCTAGGTAATGCTAGCTGATGGAAGTGGAAATGATAATGGGGACTAGCAGTCTTCTATTGCCTTCCTGAAACGGACTAGCTTGTTCTTAAGAATACAAACTTCAGTTGGTTGGGAGGTTTTAGATGACTTATTTACCCGTTGCTTTGACCATTGCAGGGACTGACCCTAGTGGTGGTGCTGGCATTATGGCTGACTTAAAGTCGTTCCAAGCTAGAGATGTCTATGGAATGGCCGTTGTGACCAGTCTTGTCGCTCAAAATACCAGAGGCGTTCAATTAATCGAGCACGTTTCTCCTCAAATGTTGAAAGCCCAATTGGACAGTGTCTTTTCGGATATCAAGCCTCAGGCTGTAAAAACTGGGATGTTGGCAACTACTGAAATTATGGAAATCATCCAGCCCTATCTTAAAAAGCTGGATTGTCCCTACGTCCTTGACCCTGTTATGGTCGCAACAAGCGGAGACACCCTGATTGATACCAGTGCCAGAGACTACCTAAAAACAAATCTGCTTCCCCTTGCAACTATTATTACACCCAATCTTCCTGAGGCAGAAGAGATTGTTGGTTTTTCAATCCATGATCCTGAAGACATGCAGCGTGCCGGTCGCCTGATTTTAAAAGAATTTGGTCCTCAGTCTGTTGTCATCAAAGGAGGCCATCTCGAAGGCGGTGCCAAGGATTTCCTCTTTACCAAGGAGGACCAATTTGTCTGGGAAAGTCCACGAATTCAAACCTGTCACACCCATGGTACTGGATGTACCTTTGCTGCAGTGATTACTGCTGAACTAGCCAAGGGGAAAACCCTCTATCAAGCAGTCGATAAAGCCAAGGCCTTTATTACGAAAGCCATCCAAGACGCCCCTCAACTCGGTCATGGTTCTGGTCCAGTCAACCATACAAGTTTTAAAGATTAAGAAAAACTCTCTAGTTCCCACTTTAAGGGAATTAGAGAGTTTTTGATTAGGAAATAATGTCATCCAGCTTTGTTAAAAATGCTTGCGTTTTTGCCTCAATATCTTCTGCCTGCATAAGATCCCTAACGACAGCTACCCCAGCTATACCAGTTGCAGCAAGTTGGTCAATGTTCTCTGACGTCAAGCCTCCAATAGCAACTACTGGAATGGCGACCCTTTGGCAAATTGTTTTCAAGGTTGAAATTAGGGTGATAGGCGCATTTTCCTTGGTCGTAGTCGGGAAAATTGCTCCTGTCCCCAAGTAATCTGCTCCCCCTTCTTCTGCCTCAAGGGCCCTTTTTACAGTTTTAGCCGTAACACCGAGTATTTTGTCAGGGCCCAAGACTTGTCGGGCAACCGAAACTGGTAGTTCATCGTCTCCGATATGCAGACCAGCAGCATCAACCGCAAGACAAACATCCAAACGATCATCGATTATCAAGGGTACCTGATAGGCATCTGTTATTTCCTTAACTTGCTTTGCTAGTTGATAATATTGATTGGTTGTAATATTTTTTTCTCGCAATTGGACTATGGTAACCCCTGAACGGCAAGCCATCTCAATCTTTTCAAGAAAACTTTCCAAGGAATCTTGGTAACGATTGCTTACCAGATACAGTCTAAGTGCTTCTCTATTCATAAATATCTCCTTTGATAGAATCTAGCCAGTTTTCGTCTCTTTTTAGGAGAGAGAGCTGATTGAGAACTTGATAACGAAAATCTTCCAATCCAATTCCTTGAACAACTATTCTCTCAGCGGAGATATTGAGATAAGAAACCGCTAGGAAAGAAGCTTCAAAGGCAGTCTTTCCTTGGCTGAGAAAAACAGCTGTTAAAGCTCCAACCAAGTCTCCTGTCCCTGTTATCCAGTCTAATTCAGCACAGCCATTTCCCAGTACAGCGACCTGATTCTTCGAAACGATGAGGTCCTTAGGGCCTGTGACTAAGAATGACATACCTGGATAGATCTGACACCAGTCTTTCAAGACTTGAAGCAAATCCTCAGTTTCTTGATCTTTAGCACTCGCATCTACCCCAACGCCGTGGTGTTTTAAGCCAACAAGACTTCGGATTTCCGACATATTTCCTTTAAGTACCGTAGGTCTATAGTCTAAAAGGTCTTTAACTAAGCTCTTACGAATGGATGAAACTGTTACGCCAACTGCATCTACTACCATTGGAAGACAAACTTGATCTGCATAAGAAGCTGCCATACGGATTGCTTTTTCCTTCTCAGCTGACAAATGCCCCAAATTGATGAAGAGTGCCTGGCTTTGCTTAGTAAAATCAAGAACCTCACGGGGATCATCTGCCATAACTGGTTTACATCCCAGAGCCAAAATCCCATTTGCTAGCATCTCACAAGAAATCTCATTGGTAATACAGTGAATGAGGGAAGTCGTTGCCAGAGGAAAAGGATTTGTAAATGCCTGCATCAGTCTATCCTTTCACCAAAGAAATATCCCTGCACTTTTTTAAAGAATTCCTGCTTGATTAAAAATCGAAAGGCAATAAAGGAAATCGCTGTACCAATCAAGGTTGCTCCGAAAAATCGAGGAGTGTAGATAAACCAGCTAAGCTTAGCAGCTGATCCTGTAAAAAGTACCATAACAGGATAGGAAACAATAGAACCAATAATACCTGTTCCCAAAATTTCTCCTAAGGCAGAAAAGTAAAATTTTCGACCATACTTATAAAAGAGACCTGCAAGAAGGGCTCCAAAAGTTGCTCCTGTGAGAGCTAAAGGCGGAATCCCTTGAGTCGTCATACGGATAAAGGCTGTCACTGTAGCCATAGCCAAGGCATAAACAGGTCCCATCATGATTCCTGCTAGAATATTGACTACACTGGACATCGGTGCCATTCCCTCAATCCGAAAGATAGGCGTAAGAACTACATCAAGGGCAATCATCATGGATAAAATGGTTAATTTGTGAACCTGTAATTGGTGCTTTCTCATGTTTCTATTATTCTCCTTTTTCTAAAGACTGTAAATCACTCTTCCATGTCTGGTGTTGGTAGGCCATTTCCCAAAACTTGGCTTCCATGTGAACACTGATGTGGAAGGCATCTAGCATTTTTTTCCTGTCTGTCTCATCACTTTCGCGATAGAGTTGATTGACCAGGGCTCCCTCCTCTCTGATCTGTTGCTCTAACTCATCCGTAATATAAGTTTCAATCCATTGTTGGTAGAGAGGATTTGGTGATGGTTTAAGATTAAGTGATTTGCCTATATCATGGTATAACCAAGGACAAGGCAGCAAACTTGCAAAGGCGATGCCCAAGTTTGGCTCTGCAAATTGCCGATAAATGTGAGAAATGTAATGATAGCAAGTTGGAGCGATTGGATGTTGCTCCATTTCCTGATCGCTGATTTCCAATTCCTTGAAAAATTGTTGGCGGATAAATAACTCACCTTCCACTAGACTCTGAGCATTTTGTTTCAAGAGTCTTTTCATCTCTTGGTTTGAAGTCTTATCAGCCAAGAGGTGATAGGCTTCTGAGAAGGCCTTCAAATAGTAGGCATCCTGAATCAAGTAATAGCGAAAGATGGACAGGTCTAAATTTCCCTCTTGTAACTGTAATACAAAGGGATGATGAAAGGAGGCCTGCCAAGCTTCCTTGGATAATTCCATCGCAATATCTGTAAATTCCATAATAACTCCTTTATAAAAATAGACTGGTTTGAAGCAATAAAAAGAAAAGCAGGTAGATGAATATTGTCCTTTGAGGAATATAAAAAGTCCGATAGCGATTCTCCACCTGTGCATGTTCGTCATATCCATGCGCCGACAGGGCTCTCAGGTAAAGATGGCGCCACCTAAAGACTGTCATCAGAACCTTGCTGTAAATCAAGGGCGACCAAAAATGTAGTTCTTGACCACGTAATAGGCAAGCTTCCTTGAGGGACTTGATTTCTTGCTGAATAAGGGGAAAGGAATTGAATACCACAATCAAGGCATAGGCCCAAGAGCGTGATAACCCCTTTTGAGCCAAGTACAAGAGAAGCTCTTTTAGGGAAATAGAGGAAACAAAGACAAGACCAATACAAACGGTCACAAAGGCCCTCGTTCCAAGCATGACTGCCTGCGAAGCATCTCCATGTAACTGAACTGCCCAGTAGTTGGCCAAAGATGGCAAAATGGCGAGCAGAATCATCCAAGCCAACATCTTAAATCGACGGTAATAGAGCATAAAGAGAATACAAAATGCAACTACCGAGAGATTAAGAGCAATCGAAGGAATGAAAGATGTTTCCAAGGATAAAATTAGCAAGAAGAGACTGATAATCGGTGTCTGGGTTGCTACTTTGACCATACTATCTCACCTCCCCTTGAGTATTGCTACTCTGAGATGTGAGTGGTTTGGTAATTGTCACTTCTTTCACATGACTGAGACCCTGACTAGTCATCTCAATCCAATAATCAACCACAGAGATCAAGGGATCTAAACGATGGCTAATGATTAGAAAACTTCTTCCTTGATTTCTGTCCTCCACAATCCACTGACAAAAATAATGGCAAGCTCTATCATCCAAACCAGCAAAAGGTTCATCTAGTAAAATCACAGAAGCCTTACTAGTCAAGATGGTCAAAAGCTGAAGAATCTTTTGCTGTCCACCACTTAATTGATAGGGGCTCTTATCAAGCGCCTGCTCCAGATCAAAATACCGTAAAGCTTGGAGAATCCGCTGATTTCTTTCAAAATCAGGTCCATCTAATTGAAGTTCCTCTCGCAGACTAACTCGGATAAACTGTTTCTCAGCTTCCTGAACAACACCCGTCAGATCACGATACAAACTCTTTTTCTTTTTCAGGACTGTCCCACTCCAAGTAATTCGTCCTTTATACTTTTGAAATTGAAGAATAGACCGAAAGAGGGTTGATTTCCCGACACCATTGTCACCCAAAATACAGGAAATCCCTTGGTAAAATGTAAAATTCACAATCGAAAAGAGGGGACGATTATCCAGTTCACAAGTCGTTCGATCCATATGGAATAGTTCTGAGCTAGAAGCAACTTCCTTTGAAACAGCCTGTGTCATTTCAGAGGCAGGGATTTGATTTATTTTCCTTAGTTGTCCGTCTCTTAGCTCCACCATATGGTCAATATAGGCTTCATAATCAGATAAATCATGGTCGCACAAAATAACTGTCTTCCCATTAGAAGCCAACTCTTTTAGAATCTCCAATATCTCTATCCTACTCTTGCGGTCAATGGAAGCGAAGGGCTCATCCAAGAGATAGACCCTAGGATTCATAGCAAAGAGAACAGCCAAAGCAGCCTTTTGCTTTTCCCCACCTGATAAGTGATGAATGGGACGGTGCAAAATCGCCTTGCAGCGACATTGCTGGACAACCTCTGCTATTTTAAAATCAATTTCCTGAACGGGATGCCCAATATTTTCCAAGGTAAAAATCAACTCCTCAAACAAGTTCTCCATGGTAAATTGATGATTGGGATTTTGAAAGAGAATCCCAACTGTCTGGACACGTTCGACGATAGAAAGCTGACTGACCTCCCTCCCATCTATCAGAACTTGACCACTATAGGGCAAGTAACTGACTTGGGCGATCATTTGAAAGAGGCTAGATTTTCCTGAACCACTGCTCCCAACTAATAAGGTAAAGGCTTGCGCATGAAAAGTAAAATCAAGCGGCTCAGAGAAGATTGGGGACAGAATCGCTCGTAGTTCCAGCCCCATCTATGCCTTGCCCCCAGCTGCAAACTGATGATAAAGTTTGACAATAGCACGAACCAAGATGGTACAGAAGAAAAAGACGGAAATAAAACGTACTACAAGCAAGGAAAGGACAAAAGGAAGGGAGAAGGCGTAGTAACCTAACTTAATGTATTCATAGACAAAGCTAACAAGCGTAATCCCAATACTATTGGCAGTTAGAGAGAGCCAACTTTCATAGCGATTCTTGGTTACGATAAAACCAAGTTCACTTCCCAAACCTTGAACCAAGCCAGACAAAAGGGCACCTAGACCGAATTGGCTACCATAAAGGACTTCAGCAAGCGCAGCTAGCACTTCTCCAATCGTTGCGCTTCCCACTCTTGGAACAAAGATGGCCGCAATGGGCGCAGCCATACACCAGAGACCAAAGAGGATTTCATTGGCAAAGGCCTGCAAGCCAAGAGGGGCTAAAATCAGAGTGAGGACATCAAACAGATAGCCGGATCCTACAAAAACGCCACCAAAAAAGATAGACAAGAAAGCAAGTAAAATAACATCTTTTAACTGCCATTTTTTCAACATAAAAAACTCCTTTTTTAAAGAAAAGTGGGGCATTCAATGTGAGCTACCTAAATGCTTTGTATCACCTTCATCCAGCTTATATAAACAAAAAAACTCCAATTACAATCAAGAATTAGAGTTTAGCTTACAAGATTAGACAGTTCTTTTCGACATACGAAAAAAACCTTTTCACATTTCCCTTCGCCAGTCTTAACTGTATCAGGTTCAATGGGTATCATCTCAGCCTAAAGCACCCCAAATGTCTTTATTATTTTATTATATAACTATTATAACAAACGATTTTTTTCAGTTCAAGAAATTGAACTGGAAATACAGACTTGCACTCACAAAGACAGCAGATCTTTCTTTTGCAAAAACCAAATGTCTTGTTTGATAGATTAGCCATTTGAGCTGAATCTGGACATAGTTTTTTAGAAAAAAGAAAATCCTACTCCCTCAGAATCCAAGGAAAAATTGATAGCTATTGTTCACTCATTTCCCGAACAGTTTTTTCTATATTTTTTGCATACGATATTGCTGAAATGATTGAAACACC
>CAURCY010000055.1:0-10218 GCA_963523355.1 uncultured Streptococcus sp. | reverse complement strand
AAAAAGCGAGTAGAGAGTCACAAAGGTAATTTTCCACAAGAACTTGGTTTGTCGTTGTTCCAGTTTGGCAAATAGAAGATTCCCTCCATAAACGCAAGCAACAAAAACAATAAAAGCTACTAAGCGAGCTCCGATAGCAAAAGCAAATAAATTATACATAGGGCAACCTCCTTGACTTAAAAACTATAGGGAATTGTGACAAATGATAAATTCCACTTCCATTATCAAAATAACATATTTTCTTTATTTTTGCAAACGCTTACCAAAAAAATCGTCCTGTGACTTTCTCGTTTCCGTCTTTTACTAATTTTTCATTTTGTGGTATAATTGAAATAATTGTAACGAATCAAGGTCAATCTAGACACAAAATGGAATGAAATCAAGCAAATCTATGCTAAAAGTTTGGAATAAGCTGACCTGTAAATAGAAAGGAACTATATGATTTACAAAGTTTTTTATCAAGAAACAAAAGAACGTAGCCCACGTCGTGAAACAACACGCGCACTTTACCTAGACATCGATGCCAGCTCAGAACTTGAGGGTCGTATCGCTGCTCGCCAACTTGTCGAAGAAAATCGCCCAGAGTACAATATCGAGTATATCGAACTCTTGTCTGACAAATTGCTAGATTACGAAAAAGAAACTGGCGCCTTCGAAATCACGGAGTTCTAATATGGCCTATACTCTTAAACCTGAAGAAGTCGGCGTTTTTGCCATCGGTGGTCTGGGAGAAATCGGGAAAAACACATACGGGATTGAATACCAAGATGAGATTATCATCGTCGATGCTGGGATTAAATTCCCAGAAGATGACTTGCTGGGTATCGACTACGTCATTCCTGATTACTCTTATATCGTAGACAATATCGACCGCGTCAAGGCTGTTTTGATTACACACGGACACGAGGACCACATCGGTGGGATTCCATTCCTGCTCAAGCAAGCAAATGTCCCTATCTATGCTGGACCGCTTGCCTTGGCTTTGATCCGTGGAAAACTCGAAGAACACGGCCTCTTGCGCAACGCCAAACTTTACGAAATCAACCACAACACTGAGTTGACCTTTAAAAATCTCAAGGCAACTTTCTTTAGAACTACTCACTCTATTCCAGAGCCTTTGGGGATTGTCATTCATACTCCTCAAGGGAAAATTGTCTGTACGGGTGACTTCAAGTTTGACTTAACACCAGTTGGTGAACCAGCAGATTTGCACCGTATGGCTGCGCTTGGTGAAGAAGGTGTACTCTGTCTCCTGTCTGACTCGACAAATGCAGAAATTCCAACCTTTACCAACTCTGAAAAAGTCGTTGGCCAGTCCATCATGAAGATTATCCAAGGCATTGAAGGACGTATCATCTTTGCATCCTTTGCCTCAAATATCTTCCGTCTCCAGCAAGCAACAGAAGCTGCTGTTAAGACTGGACGCAAGATTGCGGTCTTTGGTCGCTCTATGGAAAAGGCCATTGTCAACGGAATCGATCTTGGCTACATCAAAGCTCCTAAGGGAACCTTTATCGAGCCAAATGAAATCAAAGACTACCCTGCAGGCGAGGTTCTGATCCTCTGTACAGGTAGTCAGGGCGAGCCGATGGCAGCCCTCTCTCGTATCGCCAACGGAACCCACCGTCAGGTGCAACTCCAACCCGGAGATACTGTCATCTTCTCTTCTAGCCCAATCCCTGGAAATACTACTAGCGTTAACAAGCTGATTAACATCATTTCTGAGGCTGGTGTCGAAGTTATCCACGGTAAGGTTAACAATATCCATACATCTGGACACGGTGGTCAGCAAGAGCAAAAACTCATGCTCCGCTTGATTAAGCCAAAATACTTCATGCCTGTCCACGGTGAATACCGCATGCAAAAAGTCCATGCTGGACTTGCGGTGGATACTGGTGTCGAGAAGGACAATATCTTTATCATGAGCAATGGTGATGTGCTTGCCCTTACTGCTGACTCAGCTCGTATCGCAGGTCATTTCAACGCCCAAGACATCTATGTCGATGGAAATCGTATCGGTGAAATCGGTGCTGCTGTCCTCAAAGATCGTCGCGATCTATCTGAAGACGGTGTCGTTCTGGCAGTCGCAACTGTTGACTTCAAATCGCAGATGATTCTGTCTGGACCAGATATCCTCAGTCGAGGCTTTGTCTACATGAGAGAGTCTGGCGACTTGATTCGCCAAAGCCAACGCATCCTCTTCAATGCAATTCGTATCGCACTGAAAAACAAGGATGCTAGCGTGCAATCTGTCAATGGTGCCATTGTCAACGCTATTCGCCCCTTCCTTTATGAAAATACAGAACGTGAACCGATTATCATCCCAATGATCCTCACACCAGATGAAGAATAATACTCTTCGAAAATCTCTTCAAACCACGTCAGCTTCGCCTTGCCGTATATATGTTACTGACTTCGTCAGTTCTATCTACAACCTCAAAGCAGTGCTTTGAGAAACCTACGGCTAGCTTCCTAGTTTGCTCTTTGATTTTCATTGAGTACAAGTCAACAAAACAGCCCCGTTTTTCGGAGCTGTTTTTCTCTATGCTTTCTTTTGAGATTAAAACTCAATAAAAATCGAAATCAGACTAGAAGGCTAGGCGAAAGCATAACTTGAGTTAGGTGAGCCGAAGCCGACGACGTATCATTTTGATTTTTGAAGAGTTTTAGAAATACTACGATTTTTACCTTCAAGATACACCATCAAAATAGAAATATCTGCTGGGTTTACTCCCGAAATACGGCTGGCTTGGCCGATGGTTTCTGGATTGATGAGTTTGAACTTCTGACGGGCTTCTGTCGCGATAGAATCAATGTCATCCCAATCAATATTGGCTGGAATGCGTTTTTCTTCCATGCGTTTCATCTTGGCAACCTGGTCCATGGCTTTGGAAATATAGCCTTCGTACTTGATTTCTGTTTCAATCAATTCGATAATCTTGTCATCCAAGTCCTCTGCAGCTGGTCCGATGAAAGCCACCACATCTTGATAAGAAACTTCTGGACGGCGAAGGAATTCCTTGGCTGTCACTGCATCTGTCAACGGCTTGAAGCCCATCTCCTCAACCTTGGCATTGGTTTCCTTGACTGGCTTGAGTTTGATACTGTCTAGGCGCTTCATCTCATTGTCAAATTGATTTTTCTTGATTTCAAAACGAGCCCAGCGTTCATCATCCACAAGGCCAATCTCACGTCCCATCTCTGTCAAACGCATATCAGCATTGTCATGGCGGAGAATGAGGCGGTATTCAGCTCGACTGGTCAAAAGGCGATAAGGCTCAATGGTTCCCTTGGTCACCAAGTCATCAATCATGACCCCAATATAACCGTCACTGCGTTTTAGAATCAACTCAGGTTTGCCTTGGATTTTCAGAGCCGCATTGATACCTGCGATAATCCCTTGCCCAGCAGCTTCTTCGTAACCTGACGTTCCATTGGTCTGACCAGCAGTGAAAAGTCCAGAGATTTTCTTGGTTTCCAGAGTCGCACGCAACTGGTGTGGCAAGACCATGTCATACTCAATGGCATAACCTGTTCGCATCATCTCTGCATTTTCCAAACCTTTGATAGAATGAACCAGCTCACGCTGGACATCCTCAGGAAGACTAGTTGAAAGGCCTTGGACATAGACTTCCTCTGTATTGCGCCCTTCTGGCTCAAGGAAGAGTTGGTGACGTTCCTTGTCCGCAAAGCGCACAATCTTGTCTTCAATCGACGGACAGTAACGAGGTCCCACTCCCTTGACCACACCTGTAAACATAGGCGCACGGTGGAGGTTATTTTGGATAATTTCATGACTGGTACCATTGGTATAGGTCAACCAGCATGGCACCTGATCCTTGACATAATCCTCATCACGTGAAGTATATGAGAAGTGATTTGGCGCTTCGTCCCCTGGCTGAATCTCTGTCACGTCATAATTGATAGAAGAAGCCTTGACACGTGGAGGGGTTCCTGTCTTGAAACGACCGATTTCGAGGCCCAGTTCCTTGAGATTGTCAGCAAGGTTAATAGAAGCTAGGCTGTGGTTAGGACCTGATGAGTACTTGAGATCTCCGATGATAATTTCCCCACGGAGGGCGGTCCCTGTCGTCACGATAACAGCCTTGGCAGCATACTCTTGATGGGTCGCTGTACGAACACCGACAACTTTGCCGTCTTCAACCAAAATCTCATCAATCATAGTCTGACGAAGGGTCAGATTTTCTTGATTTTCAACCGTCTTGCGCATTTCCTTAGAGTAAAGTTCCTTATCAGCCTGCGCACGAAGGGCACGGACAGCTGGCCCCTTCCCTGTGTTGAGCATCTTCATTTGGATGTAAGTCTTGTCAATTGTTTTGGCCATCTCGCCACCGAGGGCATCAACTTCACGCACAACGATCCCCTTGGCAGAACCACCGATAGAGGGATTACAAGGCATGAAAGCCAGCATTTCAATGTTGATAGTCGCAAGCAGGACCTTACAGCCCATACGGCTAGCGGCCAAGGAAGCCTCAACCCCAGCGTGTCCCGCACCGATTACAATAATATCGTATTCTTCAGTAAAATTATATGTCATTTTTTAACCTTTCAAAAATTTCTCGCAAATAAGGAACTAACTTCTCCTCCTCTAGAGCTTGAGCCATAGTAACCCATTTAAAGTGCGTATGCTCTTCAGGATCTAATCTGATAATTGGCTTCTCCCCAACCCACTCTGCTTTATAAACTAAGCGAGTAAAGACTGTATCCTTAGAGGTATCCAGTTGACTATCTTCGTGAAGAAGTTTGAGCGAACTGCTATCTAGCCTAACTCCCGCTTCTTCAATACATTCTCTAAGAGCTCCATCTCGCGGAAGTTCACCCTTTTCAACCCCGCCACCAGGAATATCCCAGTAAGTTGGATAAACATTGGGTTGTCCTCTTTTAATTTCCGAACGCTGAATGAGTAAATAATCATCACCACTATGAACAAGTACATGGGCAATAAGCTTAACCATTATTTTCTCCCCTATTCCTCAAGATGGATGTGTCTTAGTTGGCCGTCCCAATCTGGCAGGGCTGTTTTTAAAAAGGCTGGAACTAGATTGATACCCTTAAGCTGGTCTATGTCAATCCATTCACAGGGCTGCCTTTTCTCATCTTCCTGCATGGTCAATGGGGCATCTTCAAGCAAGTCCACCAGATAATGAAACTCAATGTTGTGATAGGAAACACCGTCTTGTTCAAAACGATTTTCAACAACAAAAGCTAGTTGCCCAGCTTGAGCTTTGACACCCAGTTCTTCCTTCACTTCACGGACTACCGCGTCTTCCGTGCTTTCATTGACTTGAATCGCACCGCCAATAGTGTAATACTTTCCCTTGTCTTTGGTAACTAGGAGCTTGCGATTTTGAAGAATCAAAGCTGTCGCCCGAACTCCAAAAACCGTATTTCCTACTTTTGTCCGAAAGTCTTGCTGAGTCATTTTTGTCCTTTCCCTTAAACGACACAAAAACAGTCAAAACTCCAAAGAAGTGCAGGACAAAAAAGCCTGCAACATCCATGAGCTTTGACCATCATTTCTATTGCTTTTATTATTGTAGCAAATTGAGAAAATTTGTCAATCTAAATGTACTGACAAACTTGTCCATCGCGGTAAGCATTGTCAATCAAACCGCCACCTAGACACTCTTCGCCCTCGTAAAAGACAACTGCCTGTCCTGGTGTAATCGCGCGTTGCGGTTCTGCAAAGATGACCTCTGCCTTGTCTCCTTTGACATGGACGGTCACCTTAGAATCAGGCTGACGGTAGCGGAATTTAGCCGTACATTCCAGCGTAAACTCTTCTGGCATTTCACGAGTAAAGTGGACCTGACTGGCCTCAAGGCTAGTTGACATGAGCGAATCATGGTAAAAACCTTGTCCGACATAGAGGATATTCTTGCTTAGGTCTTTTCCGACAACGAACCAAGGGGCATTGTCACCGCCGTGTTGTCCACCGATACCGAGTCCGCCACGCTGACCAATTGTATAATACATAAGGCCTGCATGCTCGCCCATATCGCGACCATCCACAGTCATCATGCGACCAGGCTGAGCTGGTAGGTAGTTGCTGAGGAAATTTTTAAAGTTCTTTTCTCCGATAAAGCAAATCCCTGTCGAGTCTTTCTTCTTAGCAGTCGCAAGGCCTGCTTCTTCTGCTAGTCTGCGAACTTCAGGCTTTTCCAAATGCCCCAGTGGGAACATGGTTTTTTGAAGTTGTTCTTGCGAAAGTTGGCTGAGGAAATAGGTCTGATCCTTGCCATTGTCCACGCCACGAAGCATGTGAACGATGCCATCCTCATCACGCGCCACTCGGGCATAATGCCCAGTCGCTACATAGTCTGCCCCCAAGGTCATGGCATAGTCCAAAAAGGCCTTGAACTTGATTTCCTTGTTGCACATAACGTCTGGATTTGGCGTGCGTCCTGCACGGTATTCCGCTAGGAAATACTCAAAAACGCGGTCCCAGTACTCTTTTTCAAAATTGACAGAGTAGTAAGGAATGCCAATCTGGTCTGCCACCGCAGCCACATCCTTGTAATCTTCGGTCGCCGTACAGACGCCGTTTTCATCTGTGTCATCCCAGTTCTTCATGAAGATACCGATCACATCGTAGCCCTGCTCCTTGAGCAAGAGAGCCGTCACCGACGAATCAACACCACCACTCATCCCCACGACAACACGTGTTTTAGAGTTATCACTCATGGTAAGTCTCCCATCTATTCGTTTATTCACGATTGAAGGTCGTGTGTGCTTCACGATTGAAGGTCGCTTGAGCAGTATTCATTATAACATGCTTGGTTAGAGAAGACAAGAAAGAGGCTGATGATCTACCAAGCTCTTACATAAGATACTTATTCATTCCAAACTATTCTTTATAGAAAAAAGTCCTATAAATTCGAGCAATAGTTAAAATACAAACAAATATAATTCCCAAAATAGATAATACTATTTTAACAAAACTCATTTCCGAACCTATGACATATATATGAAAAAGAGGGGCTAGTCCTACACATAGAGACAATAGATAACTAATAAATCTTATCTCACCAATTCCTGCAAAAAAATGTTTCATTTTAAATATTCCAATTTTACCTTTCATCTTAATAATCCACTAGCAAATCTATTGGCTTCTCTTTTTTTTGAAAAATCTTGATAGCAAATTTGCTCCACTTAATGCCACTAAAATTTCAATGGGCAAAAAATAGTAATCCCATATCAAATGAGAAATTAGCAATGATAGAAATAGTATACAATCAATATAACTATTCTTAAAATATTCTGTAATTACGTAATACAGAAATGCCACAACCACTGAAATTAAAACAACCATCATAATACTATTATCCTGTCCTTCTCACTAACTCTATTTCCAAAATTTCATTTTTTGGGGGATTTAGTAACGCAATTCCAATTAGCAATACACCTAATATAAATAAAAGTATTTCCCAAAATTTATTCTCAGTTTTAATAAAAGGTATAAGATACATACTAACCAATATGGAACTTACTCCTAAAATAGCAGAGACCACTCTGACTTTATCACTTAGTTTAAACATATTTGATTCCCTATAAAATAAGCAGTGACTACGTTTACTGTAGCATTTCCCCGTAATAAAGAACTTCTTTATGTAGAGATAATTTCCCATCAAGACACCTCATTTCTTCTTACTCAATAGCAACATAATTATTTGGTAATACGAGTTCCATTTATTTTCTCCTTTTTTATTAAGCATGGTTAGGATAGTTTCCTAACAAGTGATCGCAAGCTTTGTTTAGTTACCTAAATTAGACTTCCTTCCTTTATCTTATTTTAAATATTTAAAACCAGTTACTGCTTGAAGCTTAACAGTTTACTTAATTCAAATAACAGCTAATCACTGATTCCCTGATTTTATCAAATATACTAATAACCACAATTGTGATACGATCATCATTATAAGAACAACATTTAACGAATCAAAGTTTTTCCGAGATAATAATAAAGCAACAGCAAGCAGTATTATTACTAAAGATTGAATAACTACTATTACTCTTAACATTTTATCCTCTACCAGTAACCAAAGCATAGTATCTATTTTCAAAACCGAGCATAACAATTGCACCTATTGCTCCAAATGCAACCAGCATTTCTCCCAATTCGTCACTTGACATCTTGCGTATGCCACTAGCAGGGTCTGCTACGTAGAATTTACTATTCCTTTTGATACTATGTAGTACCACAAAATGATTTTTACCTAAATCATTCTTAACTTGAAGAATCGCAGGAAATGTTAATTTTGGAGTCAAATCTTCCAGTGCTACTCGAACAGCTTTTACTGTAAAATTCAACTTATTCAGACCTGAAACAATACCACTGACAGTCGTTCCATACATGTCTGTACCAATAATTTCCCGAATCTTCATGATTGATAGTTCCTTTTTGTAAGATAAAAGAACTGTTGAAACAACTGCCGCAGCACAATCTGACTGATCATGTTGCATCGTACAAGGATATTTTTTTAACATAGAAATACTCAATTCTTTAGAATTAATCTAACTTTTCTTTGATGTCACCCAAACCTCAATCACTGCCCAGTAGTTCTTGAATCAGTTTATTTTCAACCGTATCATTCTTTGTTCTTGATATCTTTCCAAGCATTGTAGTACAGCAGATTTTTGTCCAAGGACTGAGCTTCCTTTAACAACCCAAGCTCCCTTATATTATATCGGCCAGCCCCATGGAAAGATTATGTCCAGACTAATCAATGATATAATACATACTAGAATACAAAATATTTTTTTATTCATACTTTTCTCCTATCTTTATTTTCTACCTACATAGTACCTCTTATTAAGCTCATTTCAAAATTACGTTAACTTTTTTCACAACTTTATTTCGACTTTCTTTTTTACTTTTTACATTGCTATGATACAATATTTTTAACAAAATTTTATTGTTTGTTAACTTTTTTCACGAAAAGGAGAAAATCATGCGTTATGATTTCGGAAAGGTCTATAAAGAAATACGTGAGTCAAAGGGGCTGACCCAAGAAGAGATCTGTGGGGGTGTTCTCTCAAGAACCAGCCTATCAAAAATCGAAAGCGGTAAGACAACTCCAAAATATGAAAATATGGAATTTCTTCTCCGTCAAATCAATATGAGTTTTGAAGAGTTTGAATATATCTGTCAACTTTATCAACCAAGTCAACGCACAGAAATTATGCAAACCTATCTCAATATGCGTTCCATTATCGGAACCAGCGATCTTGTCAATTTATTTCAAAAATGCCAAGACTACCTCAAGACCCACCACGATCTCCCTATAGAAGAAATCAGAGACATGCTTGAAGTTGTCATTTATATCCGTCAACACGGGGCAGGGGAACTATCAGATCACGCAGAACAGGTTGTCAAAAAACTTTGGAGAAAGATTGAAAAACAAGATACATGGTATGAAAGTGACCTAAAAATCCTCAATACCATCCTTTTCAGCTTGCCCATTGAACACCTCCATCTCATCACCGAAAAAATCTTGCAACGCTTAGAAGTCTATAAAAACTATCAACATTTATATGACTTGCGAATGACAATTCTATTAAACCTTTCCACACTCTATCTATACAATCAAGATAAAAACATGTGTAAGCAAATCTGCTACACTTTACTGGAGGATGCCAAGAACAAGAAAAGCTATGATAGGCTTGCTATCTGCTATGTCCGTATTGGGATTTGTACAAACGATTCTAAACTTATCCAAAAAGGGTTCTCCCTTCTGGAGCTAACCGAGGAAACTTCTATGCTGTCTCATCTCAAAAAAGAAGTAGAGACCCATTATCAACCAAAGAAATTATAAAAAAGTCGAGGGGGTTCCTCGACCTTTTCATATTATTCCATTCATTATTTCTTAATACCAGCTGTTGTTAAGCCAGAAGCTTTTAGCTCTGCCAAGTCACATAGTTTGCTTACTACTACGTGTCCATGTCACCATGAATCGCCGAACGATTTAACGAGAAAGTATGACTTTTACGTTTATCCCAACTCAATTATGACATTTTTTTCAAAAGTCAATATATCTCACTTTTTTAACGACAAGAAAGAGGCTGATAAATCATCTCAGCCTCTCTTTCTTACTTTGCAAACGAATCAATTTTTCCCTTTAAGTTCTTTCTTAGCTTGTTCTATCTGGTATTTCACTTGGTCAAATCCTGTACCTCCCAAAGAATTTCGTCTTTGAA
>CAURCY010000054.1:0-11136 GCA_963523355.1 uncultured Streptococcus sp. | reverse complement strand
ACGTGGTTTGAATTTGATTTTCGAAGAGTATTATTTTTTCCTACAAGTATTTATTTTCTCCTATCTATTTTATTATATTTTCACAAAAAAAGCGATTGTTTCCATTCACAATCGCTCGATGCTAAAATAAAACTTTTAAGCAAACTAGAGAAAAAACTCAAGAAAGAAATGGATAAACTCAGTTGCATGATTACAACTGAGTTCTCCTAGTCTATTTTCTATTCTTGCATGGTGTAACCGACACCACGCACGGTTTTAATGTAGCTTTTTTGACCTTTTACATCAAGCTTGCTACGTAGATAACGGATATAGACATCCACGATATTTGTTTCGGTCGCACTTTCATACTTCCAGACACTTTCCAACAACTGCTCACGAGTCAGAACTTTCTTGCTTCCCATAAGAGTAGCCAAGAGGTCATACTCACGACGGGTCAGAGCAATCATCTCCTCGCCACGATAAACGGTATGATGTTCTACATCCATACGCAGATTGCGGTAAGACGTTGGAACCTTCATCTGACTACAGTGTTGGTCGATGAAGTCCCGACCACGGAAAATCGCTGAAATACGAGCTACCAGATTCTCAATAATAACTGGTTTATAGATGTAAGAAACGGCAAAGCGTTGGATTGTCTCAATCTGATCTTGCAATTCTTCACGATGGTCCAAGACCATGATGACTGAGGCTGGCTTAGTCCGACTCAGCTTGTCTGCAAAATCCTGGGCTGTCATATCCCCCAGACGAGCATTCAATAAAATCAAGTCATAGTCTGTCTGAAGAGCCATGGAGAGGGCTTTTTGCCCCTCCTCAACCTGATCAACTCGGTATTGCTCTTTTTGGAGTTCCAAACTTAAAAAATGAGCTAGATTTCGTTCTTTCTCAAGTAATAAAATCCGTTTCCCCATGGCAGACCTACTTATTTTTCGTCATACCAAGAGTAGTGGAATGTTCCTTCTTTGTCTTTACGTTGGTAAGTGTGGGCACCAAAGTAGTCACGTTGCGCTTGGATCAAGTTAGCTGGAAGGTCAGCTGAACGGTAGCTATCAAAGTAAGTAATAGCTGCTGAGAAGGTTGGTACTGGTACACCAGCTTGAACAGCAAGAGCTACGATATCACGCACTGCTTGTTGGTACTTAGCAGTGACATCCAAGAAGTACTCATCCAAAAGAAGGTTAGCAAGGTCTGCATCACGGTTGTAAGCATCTGTGATCTTTTGCAAGAAACGAGAACGGATGATACAGCCATCACGCCAGATAGATGCGATGTCCGCAAATGGCAAGTTCCAGTTGTTTTCTTTAGAAGCTACACGCAATTGAGCAAAACCTTGTGCGTATGAAATGATTTTTGAGAAGTAAAGGGCTTGACGGATCTTTTCAATCAACTCAGCCTTGTCTCCTTCAAATTTGAAGGCAGCTGGTTTTGGAAGAACCTTGCTAGCATGCACACGTTCTTCTTTGTAAGTAGAGATGTAACGTGCAAATACTGACTCAGTGATGAGTGACAATGGCACACCAAGGTCAAGAGATGATTGGCTAGTCCATTTACCAGTTCCCTTGTTACCTGCAGCATCAAGGATGTAGTCTACGATTGGTCCATCTTGACCTTCATCGTCTTTACGGCTCAAGATATCAGCTGTGATTTCGATCAAGTAGCTGTCCAATTCACCCTTGTTCCACTCAGTAAAGATTTCAGCCATATCTTCTGCAGAAAGGCCGAGCAAGTGTTGCATCAAGTCATAGCTTTCTGCGATCAATTGCATATCACCGTACTCGATACCGTTGTGGACCATTTTCACATAGTGACCAGCTCCATCAGGACCGATGTAAGTCACACATGGTTTGCCATCTTCTGGTGCTTTAGCTGAGATTTCTTCAAGAACATCCGCAACCAATTCGTAGGCTTCTTTTTGTCCACCAGGCATGATAGAAGGACCTTCAAGGGCACCTTTTTCACCACCAGAAACCCCAGTACCGATAAAGTTGATACCTGAGTTTGCCAATTCTTCATTACGACGGATGGTATCTTTGTAGAAAGTGTTTCCTCCGTCGATCAAGATATCACCCTTGTCAAGGTGTGGAAGAAGGGCTTGAATTGTAGCATCTGTACCAGGTCCAGCTTGAACCATGAGCATGATACGACGAGGTTTTTCGATTGAGTTTACAAAACTTTCAACGTCATAGCTTGGTACAAAGTTCTTTTCAGGATGGCAAGCAATTACATCTTCAGTTTTTTCTTTACTACGGTTGTAAATAGCAACTGTGTAACCACGAGATTCAATATTAAGGGCAAGGTTACGACCCATTACGGCCATACCAACAACACCAAAGTTAGCTTTTGTCATTTGACACTCCTCTTGTTTAATTTGTTTTATTTTATCATTTTTACTTTTGAAAAGAAAGAATTTTGTAACGACTGCTTAGTAGTCCAAGTCATCCGCATGTCCAGAACCATTTCCAACAAAGTATCCTGTCTTACAGTTAAGGGTAAAGAGATAGGTTCCATCTGGCTTGTAGAGGTTGTAATAACCATTGCCATTAACGATATTAACACGTTCAAGGATATATTGGTTACCAGTGATATAACCACGTGAACGTGAAGTCGCTAGAATTTGTTCTAAGACACCATCCGCGAAATCCCAGGCAGAATTATTGCTATCATCAATAGCAGACTGGTTATAAGAAACACGACTCGCACTTCTTTGAACAGCAACTCCTGCACTTGATACACCCATATTGACTTCACTGCGGGTACTTCTAGTTTCAGTTGATGCAGCATTTGAACTACTTGGACTTGTCTCACTAGCAGTATTTTCGCTTGCTTGACGAGAGCTTGAGCTGCTAGTTTCACTTGAACTTGAGCTTGAAGAACTTGTTTGCTGGCTCTTACCAAGGCTGATAGCCTTATCTAGAACTTTATCAAGCTCCGTATTTCCAGTTTTAATATCTGTAAATTTAGCATCCGATTTGGCTTTAGCATTGGTATCCAAGACACCATCCACAATAGCTGGCTTCTCAAATTGAGCATTTACATCTTGAATGGCCTTGATTTGAGTTGCTAGGCTATCATACTTAGATTTTGCAAGCGTATATTCACGACTACCTTCTAGCTTATCAAGCAAGGTTTTCAGTTGACTCAGCTTATCAAACTGACTATTCTTCAAAGCCGTTTTGTTGCTATCTGTATAGAAGGCATCATATAAATTATTGAATTCTTCTGCATCTGACTGCGTGTTTGTAGTTGATTGAGAAGTCTGGATTTCCTTGGTCGAACGATTTACTTGACGATAGACATAATAAGCACTGACACAGATAATCACTGATACAAGTGCCAAAGCAGTCAAAACAAATCCTTTTTTACTTTTCTTTTCTGAGTCCTCTTGATCCAGACGAGAAAAATTTTTCTCCTCTTCCACTTTCTCAGTCATTTCTGCTAAATTTTCATCCTCTAGCACTATAGGATCCCAGCCTTTATCCTCATCATCCAAAGGCAATGGGGGTAAGATAGCTTCAGAAGATGGAACTTCCTCTGAAGAGGCTTCCGACTCCTCTACAGCTTCACGCACTTCTTGGATTAAATCGTCCAGACTTTGAGTTTCGATTAACTCCTCTTTTTTGTATTGGCGAGTCGCAAACTTATCTGCTTCGATTTCATCTTTGTGTTGCTTGACATACTTGTCCAAAATGGAATCTTCAGGCAAGACTCCTGCTTCCACTTCTTCATTTTTACGAATCGCTTGACCAACTGTTAACTCTTTTGCTTCATCAAAATCAAATTGAGGTTCTTGATGTTCTGCTTTATGACGATTACGTCTTTTCTTACTCATGAGTTTTTCCTTTCTACTTTACTTCCTGACGTTTCACACGCTGACCAAAATATTGATACAAATCAACTTTTAAGGTTCCATTGTACAACTTACGTTTCTTGTCCGCCTGACTACCATACTTGGTCTCAAAGGCTTCATCACTAGTCAAGATAAATTTGCTCCAAGTTTTCAGTGGTGCAAATACTTGCCCCATTTCAGCATAAAGCTTGGTAACCCCTGCATCATCTGACAAGCGTTCACCATAAGGCGGGTTGGAGATGATCACTCCATTGATTTTTTCGGAACGCAAATCCTGCACTCGCATTTGCTTAAAGGTAATATCACCTGCGACACCTGCGGCCTGAGCATTAGCCTTGGCAATTTCCACCATACGCGCATCGATATCACAGCCCATGATATCCAATTCCAGTTCACGATCTACTTTCTTAGCTGCCTCTGTGCGAACTTCTTGGATCAAACGATCACTCATCCAGTTCCATTCCTCAAATGCAAAGGAACGACGAAGACCAGGCGCCATCTTTCGAGCAATCATGACTGCCTCGATACAGAAAGTTCCCGAACCACAAGTCGGATCAATCAAAGGCTTATCTGGATACCAGTTAGAAAGTTGCAAAATAGCTGCTGCCATATTTTCCTTGATAGGAGCCCCACCTTTTTCAGTACGATATCCACGTTTAAAGAGGCTGGATCCTGTCGTATCAATCATGACAGTTGCCACATCTTTGAGAATAGAGACCTCAATCTTGAACTCCGGACCATTCTCGATTAGAGGAACTCCTTCTGGGCGGGCATAGTGTTTCTGCAATTTCTTAACAACAGCTTTCTTAGAAATAGCCTGAACACTGGGTTCATTGTGTAGTTTAGACTTAACACATTTGGCTTTTGAAATCGGGAATCGAGCTCCGAGTGGTAAATAATTTTCCCAATCTAGGGCGAAAACTCCCTGAAACAACTCCTCAAAAGTCTTAGCAGGAAAAGTTCCTACGATGATCTTGATACGGTCTGCCGCCCGAAGCCAGAGGTTGGTCTCGATAATAGCTCTCATGTCTCCTTGAAAACGAACACGACCATTTTCAACTTGACAATCGTAGCCCAACTCTCGCACTTCTCGTCCCACAACAGCTTCAAGACCTGCTGCCACAGTTGCAATTAAATTAAATTCTTTTTTCATGTTACAGTCTTGCAAGACCTTTCTATATGTCCACTTTAAAAAATGAGGTTGAGAAAATTTCTCAGCCCCAACCTATATGCAATTTTCTATAAGCCATGTTTTGTTCCAGAAGTGACTAGGACCACTTCCTTCGATAATCATCTGTCTACCACTAACAGCTCTAGCTGATAGCAGTCAGAATACTACGTTCGTTTCCGCGTACTCCATGCCCCGACCAAAATTTGGGTTGCTAGCTTGAGGGGTTTACCGCGTTCCACTCTCTCCGTTTCCAGAAAGACTCCGTCACTGTGGCACTTTCAAGCCTACTCTGGCCTATCCAAGGACTTAGCCATTTCAACTGCCGTAACGATTTCTCGTCCCTAGGCTTATGGTTTCGCCTAGCACAAACACTACAGGCATCACAGCCTGTGCTAGCATGGACTTTCCTCATGAGAAGAAATTCTCCTCACGCGATTATCCAAAAATTGCACATTTCAAACGAGCTCTTATAAATCAGAGTTATCCAAAATTTGTTTACCAAATACTTCTTTCTCAAGACGATTCAAGCGTTTCAAAATATCAAAATTCGTCATAGAGCTTGTAGTTGCCGCTTCAATAGGCTCTGCTTGAACTGGTGAAGGTTTCGGTTTACGAGCTAATTCTTCCTTCAACTCTGCAATTTCTTGACGGAGAGACTTGACTAAGGCAGCATAAGTTTCATAGTCCTTGATGACATCGTCCAAAAATTCATCAACTTCAACCTTACTATATCCACGGACTTCACGTCCAAACTCTTGTTCAAAAATATCTTTTGCTGAAAAAATAATACTTGCCATCTCTCGCTCCATTCTCGGTTTCTAATAGTATTATTATATAAAAAAAGGCAAACAAAAATCAAGGTCAAAGGCTTACTTTTCAGAAAAATTTTCTGCTAGCTCATTTAAGTCTTCAAACGTTAACCTTTTTATGCGATAACCTTCCTGATTTTTCATCAAATTGTCCATAAATTTTAATTTGGTCTCATTTTCTGGGTCATAGAAAAAATAAGCTAAATCAGTATTTTCCAGTAAAAATTGTTGATAATCACGCAGTTGCCCTGTATGTTCATATTTGGGATAGGCATATTTGACAAAGTCTACCTGCTTAAAGCGACTCAGTTTAAGCTGATTGGCTTCATTCCAATTTTCCCCGTGCGTTTCAAAATCAAAAATGGTCGCTAGGCTGAAATCATATTCTTCTTTCATTTCATTTGCGACATCAAGCACCCAAGATTCAAATCCCAAGTTCCCTGTAAAGACCAGCCATTTAATCCCTTCTTCTGCTAAATTTTCTAAATCATGGCGAATGGCTTTCTTTATAATTTTTAATCTGATATCTTTTTCATTAAACAAACCCAAGTCAAAATTAGAATATCCCATAATTAAAGCTGTAGTCATTTTTACACCTTTCTTTCTATTTTTATGGTATAATAGAGTGATGTTATTGTACCAATAAGGAGAAATATGGTCAACTATCCTCATAAAATTTCATCAAAAAAAAGCCAAACATCCATTTCTCAACCAAAAAATTTCGCAAATCGAGGAATGACTTTTGAAAAGATGATTAACGCTACAAACGACTACTATCTGACACATGGCATGGCAGTTATCCATAAAAAGCCAACGCCTGTTCAGATCGTTCGAGTAGACTATCCTCAACGTAGTCGAGCTAAAATTGTAGAAGCCTATTTTAGACAAGCTTCCACTACAGATTACTCTGGCGTGTATAGAGGACATTACATTGACTTTGAAGCCAAGGAAACACGACAAAAGAATGCTATTCCAATGAAGAACTTCCATCTTCACCAGATTCAACATATGGAACAAGTTCTAGAACAGCAGGGTATTTGCTTCGTACTGCTTCATTTTTCTTCTCGACAAGAAACTTATTTGTTGCCGGCACTTGATTTGATTCGCTTTTATCATCAAGATAAGGGCCAAAAATCAATGCCACTTGGATATATTCAAGAATATGGATATTTGATTGAGCAAGGAGCTTTCCCTCAAATTCCCTATCTCGATATTATCAAAGAACATTTACTAGGTGGTAAAACAAGATGAATAAACAAACTATTCTGCGATTCTTAAAGTATATTGGAATTACATTTCTTACCTTATTTATCGCATTATTTCTATTAGGTGGAGGTGCCTTCCTCTACTTTGTTAGCAAGGCTCCAGCCTTATCTGAAAGTAAATTAGTTGCGACAACCTCTAGCAAGATTTATGACAACAAAAACGAACTGATTGCTGACCTTGGATCTGAACGTCGCGTAAATGCTCAAGCAAATGAAATTCCTACTGACTTAGTCAAGGCAATTGTGTCTATCGAAGACCACCGTTTTTTTGATCATAGAGGTGTTGATACTATTCGTATCATGGGAGCAGCATTGAGAAATCTACAAGGAGGAGGTCTACAAGGTGCCTCAACCTTGACACAACAATTAATTAAATTGACTTATTTTTCTACTTCAACTGCTGATCAAACCTTGTCACGTAAAGCTCAAGAAGCTTGGCTAGCCGTTCAACTAGAGCAAAAAGCAACCAAGCAAGAAATCCTGACCTATTACATCAATAAAGTCTACATGTCCAACGGTAACTATGGAATGCAAACCGCAGCCCAAAATTACTATGGAAAAGACTTGAAGGACTTAAGCTTGCCACAGTTAGCACTCTTGGCTGGAATGCCTCAAGCGCCAAACCAATATGATCCTTATTCCCATCCAGAAGCTGCTCTAGAGCGTCGTAACTTGGTACTTTCAGAAATGAAAGGGCAAAAATACATTAGTGCAGAAGATTATGAAAAAGCTATTAATACTCCCGTCACTGACGGTCTCCAAAGTTTGAAGTCAGCCAATAGTTATCCAGCTTATATGGACAACTACCTCAAAGAAGTAATCGACCAAGTTGAACAAGAAACTGGTTACAACCTTCTTACTACAGGTATGGAAGTCTATACTAATGTCGACAAAGATGTTCAGCAGCGACTTTGGGATGTTTATAACACAGATGAGTATGTCGCTTATCCAGATGATGAACTTCAAGTAGCTTCTACTATCGTTGATGTAACAAATGGTAAAGTCATTGCTCAGTTAGGTGCCCGTCACCAATCAAGTAATGTATCTTTCGGAATCAACCAAGCCGTTGAAACCAACCGTGACTGGGGTTCTACTATGAAACCAATCACTGACTATGCTCCCGCTTTAGAATATGGAGTCTATGACTCTACTGCAACTATAGTACATGATGTTCCTTATAACTATCCAGGTACTGATACTCCCGTCTACAACTGGGATAAAGGCTACTTTGGAAACATTACAATCCAGTATGCACTTCAACAGTCACGTAATGTCACAGCCGTTGAAACTTTGAATAAGGTCGGTCTAGATAGAGCTAAAACTTTCCTAAATGGCTTAGGTATCAATTATCCAAGCATCCACTATGCAAACGCCATTTCAAGTAATACAACTGAATCTAACAAACAATACGGTGCAAGCAGTGAAAAAATGGCTGCTGCTTATGCTGCCTTTGCCAACGGTGGAATTTACCACAAACCCATGTATATCAATAATGTCGTCTTCAGTGACGGTAGTGAAAAAGAATTTTCAGATGCTGGTACACGAGCTATGAAAGAAACAACTGCTTACATGATGACCGAAATGATGAAAACCGTCTTGGCATACGGAACTGGTCGTGGAGCCTATCTCCCATGGTTAGCGCAAGCTGGTAAGACAGGTACTTCTAACTACACAGATGATGAAATTGAGAAACACATCAAGAACACTGGCTATGTAGCTCCAGATGAAATGTTTGTTGGTTATACTCGTAAGTATTCTATGGCTGTATGGACAGGTTATTCGAATCGTTTAACTCCTATCGTTGGAGATGGTTTCCTAGTTGCAGCTAAGGTTTATCGCTCAATGATAACGTATCTATCAGAAGATACTCATCCAGAAGACTGGACGATGCCAGACGGAGTTTTCAGAAACGGGGAATTTGTATTCAAAAATGGAGCTCGCCCAATATGGACTGAACCCTCTACTCAACAATCCTCAACAGCTGAAAGTTCAACTACACAGGCAAGTACTACGGTTGGTCAACAACCCAATAATGCTCCAGCAACTGATCCTAATCAAGGACAAGCTGGTCAGACTGTTCAGCCGACACAACCAGTACAACCAACACCACAAAATCCACAAGTTCAACAGCAACCACAACAGTAAGATAAAAGAAAATTCTGAGAATAAAGGCTCAGGATTTTTTCTTCAACAAAATAGGATCTATCATATCTAAAAGCGATGATCGGCACCAATTCATTTTCGATAAACCAAAAGAAGTTAGCGAATAACTAACTTCTTTTTATCTTATTTCACATGTTTTGCAAGTTCTTCTTGCGCTTTTTTATTGGATTCTTCTTTTTCTTTCATCCATTTATCTTGAGCTTTTTGGTATTCATCTGCTGTGACTGCCTTGTCTTGAAGTTCAAGGTATTTATACAAGAGTGGCTCACTTGTACCTTTATTTCCTGACAATGCAAATGGTATTGTAAATGGTACCATCTTAGACAAGATTGGACGCCCTGTACGAGATGTAGTTGGAATAATCAAAGCACTATCTGTCAACCAAGCTTGGGCCGCAGCGTATTTATCATATCGTTTAGAAACATCTGTAGCCTCATCACCAGCTTCTGTAACCAATTTTTCGTAGTCATATAGACCTACTTTTTTAGCAGCTACATTATCTTTCCCTGAGTCAAACCCTAAATATGTTTTAGTACTTTCTCCTACAGATGGTTTGATAATATCAAGGTAGGTTGATGGATCGGCAAAGTCAGGACTCCAACCGACATTATCTGATAAATCCCAGTCTTCGCCAGCAGCATTTTCAGCAAAATATGTAATATTGTTTACTTCGTCTTTTTGTAGTTGTTGAATATCAATAATAACATTATCAGTTCCTAAAGTTGCTTCCAAGGATTGTTTCATAGATTGGACGCGCTGAACTTTTGTAGTTGCTGTTTGGTCAACTGGCATATCCAAATGAATTGGGAAGGTCACGCCTTCTGCTTGTAAGGCTGATTTAGCTTTAGCAAATTCAGCCTTGGCTTTCTCTGGATTGTAAAGGCCATCCTGAGAATCTGCAAGATTGACATCCTTCCATTCATCCCCATAAGTCACCAATTTTTCTTTGACCATATCGCCAAAGTTTTTACCATCTGCTTGAACAAATGTTGGTGGAACAAAGAGATTACGTAAGATTTTGCTTGCTCCAGTTTCTCCATTCAACTGAGAGGCATAGGCTGTACGGTCAAATCCAAAAGCAATAGCCTGACGGAAATCCTTGTTTAAGAGAGCCTTTTTAGTAGACGTCTTTTGTTCTTCGCTAGTCTTAGAAGTATATTTATAGGACTGACGATCAATATTTGTTCCCACTAGATACGTAGTAGAGTCTTGTTGAGTATAGACAATATTATCTTTCATCTCTTTCTCAAGCTCTGCGAAACTTGCACTTGTTGGATAGAGACGAGCTGCTGTAAGGCTACCATCTTTAAAGTTTTCTGCAGGTTTACTAGTATCTTGACCATCCCAGAATGACAATTTAACTTTGTCAATATGGACATTGTCTTTATCCCAGTAATTAGGATTTTTTGCAAATTCAACAGAGGATTTGGTCACAATAGATTTCAACAAATAAGGACCATTGTACAAGATACTACTTGGATCCGTAGCTTTGGCAAAATCATCCCCTTTTGAATTCAAAAACTCTTCATTAACTGGCGCAAGTACACCCATGGTTGTTTTTGAATTCCAAAAGCTTTCAGGTTTGTTCAACGTGTATTGGACTGTTTGATCATCAAGGGCTTTAATCCCGACTTGAGAAAAATCTTTAATTTCCCCTTTAGCATAAGCATCCAGACCTTTGATTGAATCTTGTACCAAGTAAAGGGCTTCTGCTTTCTTATCTGTTGCATATTTAAGACCTGTCACAAAGTCTTGAGCCTTAACAGGAGCATACTCTTCTCCCTCAGATGTATACCACTTGGCATCCTGACGAATCTTATAAGTATAAGTCAAGCCATCCTTAGAAACTGACCAGTCCTCTGCCATTGAGGGAATAAGGTTCCC
>CAURCY010000053.1:0-11262 GCA_963523355.1 uncultured Streptococcus sp. | reverse complement strand
CAAAGGCAGGATTTTCATTAATTTCGTATTCCAGCTTATCTCCATAGCGTTGTTTTTGGATAAAGAGATACTGGCGGACATGATTGATTTCGTCAGACAGGCAAATCAAATCCCTGCCTTGATTGAGCGCCAAGCGGAAGTAGGTCGCCAAAGACTTGGTCACCTGAACCACTCGCTGACTGTCCTGAAATTCAGCCATCCAGATGATAGTGTCCAAGGTGTTATAGAGGAAATGCGGATTAATCTGACTCGACAAGGCTTGAAGTTCATACTGGCGGGTTGCTTCTTCCTGCCTGCGAATAGCTGCCATCAACTGATCAATCTGATCCAGCATGGCATTGAACTGACGAGTCACTTCTCTCAGTTCATGGGCACCAGTTTCCTTGGCACGAAGATTCTGACCACCAGAAGCAATCTCCAGCATGGTTTCTCTCAAGTCATTCAGAGGAGCAATCCAGCGTTTAAGACTAATCCACACCAAGCAGAGACAGGCAAGAAGAGATGTGAAACTGGCTCCAAGCAAGGTCCACATGAGTTGACTCCGAACCTGGTCTAACTTCTCCAACGAAGACACGCCAAGCACCGTCCAATCAGTTCCAGCAATCCTTTCCTGACTGACGTAGGATTTGTGATCTGGAGTATAGCCCTGCCCTGTATCAATATAGGGTTTCATGGCCTCCATTTCGCTAGACGAACTATAAACTGTGTGTTGAGGATGATAAACAAATTCATGGTTTTCATTGATAATAAAGGCAAAGCCCTGCTGACCCAACTGAAGCTGGTTAAGATAGGCTTCCAGAGTTTCATAAGAAATATCCAAACGAAGTACGCCCAGATTAGCTCCCTTTGCATCAACAAGTTCTTGAGTGACAGAAATGACCCACTGACTGTCCGATTTACGAGCTGGGGTCAAAACTGGCACGGCTCCCTGATGAATGGCCTTTTGGTACCAGTTCTCAGCCATCATATCTGAGGAGGTTTTCATTTGCACACTATCATCTGTAGAAATGACCTGACCGGATTTGGTGACCAGAACTAACGTTTTCAAGTCTTGGTCTGCCTTCAAGATAGTCAAAAATAGATCTCGAATTCCCTTGACCTTGTCTTGACTGGGATTCTCAGCATAGGATAAAACATCTGCCTGCTGGGTCAAACTAGTCGACGTGGTTTCTAATTTTTTGATATAAGACTGGATAAAGTGGCTAGTCTGACTGATAGTCGTTTGGCTATTGTCCTCAATAGTAGCCTCAATGGCTGAAGAACTAGATTGATAGTAGAAAGTCCCAACCAGAGCTAGGAGAATGAGAAAGACCAGAAAGATGGAAATAACCATTCTGACTAGGAGAGAAGAACGTTTCATCGACCTTCCCCCTTCTTAAACTGACGAGGGGTCACACCCGCAATCTGCTTAAAGCGTTGGGTAAAATAGTTCATATCTTCAAAACCAACTTTCTCTGCGATCTCATAAATCTTTAAATCCGTTGTCAGAAGCAAGAGCTTGGCTTGTTTGACACGTTCTCTCACCAGATAATCCTGAAAAGGCATGCCTAACTCTTTCTTAATCAAAGAACTCAGATAAGTCGGGCTAAAGCCTAAGTCATTTGCTAAAGACTTTAAACTAAATTGGCTATCAGCCAGATGGGACTGGATTTTCTGAGCCATATTTCCCTCAAACTTATCGATCAATAAATCTTGTAATTGCTCTTCCTTTTCTTCCTTATCCAACTTTTGCTTGATTTTCCCCAACATTTCCTCAATATCCTGACGAGAAAAGGGCTTGAGCAGGTAGTCGTCCACACCTAGTTTGACAGCAGACAAGGCATAATCAAAATCATCGTAGCCTGTCAAAAAAACTAAATGCACCTGAGGATAGGTTTCTCGGACCAGACTGGCCAACTGGATGCCATTTAGCTGAGGCATATTGATATCGGTTAAAATGATATCCGGCACCTGTTGTTGAATCAAGTCCCAAGCCTGTCTTCCATTTTCAGCCTGACCGATGATTTCCATATCGTAGGCTGCTACATTGACCAGCTTGGTCAAGCCTTGTCTTACCAGATACTCATCTTCTACGATTAAGATTGTGTAGGTCATGCTTCTCTCCTTTGTCACTTACTAGTATCAGTATAGCAAAATTCTCCTCTAACTGCTTAGGAAAGCCCTCTTAATCGACATAATCTAGTAAATAAGCGTAGCCTTTTTCTTCCATTTGGTCTTTTGGAATAAAGCGGATAGAGAGACTATTGATACAGTAGCGCAAGCCACCCTTGTCCTCTGGTCCATCCGTAAAGACATGGCCAAGGTGAGAATCTCCGACTCGGCTTCTCACTTCCATGCGCGTCATATTGTAAGATTTATCTTCCTTGTAAGTGGCAACATCTGGACTGATGGGTTGGGTGAAACTAGGCCAGCCACAGCCAGACTCAAACTTATCCTTTGATGAAAAGAGAGGTTCGCCAGTTGCCACATCCACATAGATACCAGATTCAAATTTATCCCAGTAGCGGTTTGAAAAAGCTCGTTCTGTTTGATTTTTCTGGGTAACTGCATACTCCTCAGGTGCCAAGGTCTTTTTCAATTCCTCATCACTTGGTTTGGGATATTTGCTGGCATCAATTACGGGATAGGCTGCCTGATTGACATTGATATGGCAGTAGCCATTTGGATTTTTCTTGAGATAGTCTTGGTGGTAATCCTCGGCCACCACAAAATTCTTCAAGGTTTCCTTTTCAACTGATAAAGGTTGATCGTATTTCTTAGCCACCTCATCAAAGACTTGGTTAATCACCTCTAAATCTTTGTCATCTGTGTAATAAACACCAGTACGGTACTGGGTTCCCACATCATTTCCTTGTTTATTTTTGCTGGTTGGATTGATAATGCGGAAGTAATGAAGCAGGATTTCCTTGAGGGAAATTTGCTTGGCATCATAGGTGACATGGACAGTCTCCGCATGTCCTGTTTGGTTAATCAATTCGTACTTGGTTGTTTCCCCTCTACCATTTGCATAGCCTGAAACGGCATCTGTCACTCCGGGAACGCGTGAGAAGTATTCCTCCACTCCCCAGAAACATCCTCCAGCCAGATAAATTTCGTGCAAGTCTGCATCTTTACTCACTTCTGTTTTTTTCACTGTTTTTCCTCCTTGGCTAACTGATGCTTTCTCAATTTGCGAGCTATCTGTCTGCCCTGCATTTCGCATCAATAGAAAATAGAAACCGGTTATGGCTAGGAAAAAGATTCCTGCCAAGACAAACAATTTTACTTTATCATTCATGACCTTTCTCTACCCCATTTCTTTCAATTCTTTTAAAATCATATCCTTATCCATAAAACCTGGTTGCGTTTTGACCAGCTTGCCTTCCTTGTCTATAAAGGCTTGAGTTGGGTAAGAACGGACACCATAACTTTCCAAAAGTTTGCCTGATGGGTCAATTAGAACTGGGAAATTTTTATAATCCAAGCCCTTGTACCAGTTCTTAAAGTCTGCTTCAGCTTGTTCCCCCTTGTGTCCAGGTGACACTACCGTCAAAACTACATAGTCATCACCAGCATCCTTAGCAATTTCATCCGTATCTGGAAGACTGGCTAGACAGATGGAACACCAAGAAGCCCAGAATTTGAGATAGACTTTCTTACCCTTATAATCAGATAAACGATAAGTCTTACCATCTACACCTGTCAGTTCAAAATCAGCGACTGCTTGACCCTTGGTGGCAGTTTGCGAACTGACTTGTTCTGTTTTTGTTTGCTCCTTCATAGTAGCTTCGTCTGACATATTTTTAGCCGAACAGGCTGCCAAACAACAGATTGAGCCTACTCCAAGGAGACATGTTTGCCATTTTTTCATTTCTTTTTCCTCTCTATTCAAATAATGTAGTCAAAATGGAAGCATTTCCCAAAAGCACCAAGATTCCCATCACGATAATGAGGAAACCACCCACTTTTTTGAGGGTTCCGAGGTAGGGATGAAGTTTTCGGAAATGTTTCAAAACATAGCTGGAGGCAAGAGCTAGAACCAAAAATGGTAGTGCTAGACCCAGCGTATAGATTAACATGAGACCAGCTCCCTGCCAAGCTCCTGAACCACCTGAAGCCGCCAAAGCCAAAACAGAGCCAAGAACAGGCCCCACACAAGGCGTCCAAGCAAAACTAAAGGTCAAACCCAATAAAAATGCCTGACTATAGCCCTTACCTTTTTGCACCTGTCTCTGTAATTGTAGCCTTCTTTCTTTGTAGAGCCCCTGAAAATGTAAGACTTCCATCTGGTGCAAGCCCAAGAGAATGATAGCCGAACCCGTCACATACTGAAACCAAGAAGCATACAGCAAATTGCCTAAAAAACCAGCTCCATAGCCTAGTAAGATAAAGATAAAGGATATCCCCGCTATAAAGGCCAAAGTTCGCAATAGACTAACAATTGATATTGAATATTTTCCACTAGAAGCCTGAGAACCATCTTTGTCATCCAACAAGACCCCTGCATAAACCGGTAACAAGGGTAAAATACAAGGAGAAAAGAAGGAAAGAATTCCAGCAAGAAAAACACTGATAAAAAAGATTATATTATCCATTGCCTTCCTCCATTCTTTGATTTGATAGGACTATTATAGCCCCAAAGTTCCAGAAAAAACAGGGACAATGATAGGGAAAAATAGGAATTTAATCAGGTTATTTAGAAATCTTGCACAAAAAAAAGCCAGACAAGGTCTGACTTTGATAGATACAGAAAAGAAAATCACCTGTCTTCCCTACTTATCTGATAATAAATAAGGTCCGCAAGATAGCCTTTTCTCTCTACACCATTGGTAATAGTCTTTAGATAGGACATTCCAGCCTTCTCCATGACACGACCTGAAGCTGGATTGAGACTGGCATAACGTGCCTTGACTTCTTGAAAGCCTGCTTGAGTAAAACAAAAGTCCAAGACAGCTTTCAAGGCCTCTGTCATCATACCATGACCCCAGTATTTCTTGCCTAGCACATAGCCAATTTCACAAGAAGAATCGTTCTCATCTATTGCAACGATGCTGATATCTCCTATCACCTGCTCCGGGTTTTCTTTGAGACAAATGGCCCATTTGTAATAGTTGGGATTAGTATAGGAAGCAACCCAGTTACGAATCGAATTTCGAGTCACCTCGACATCAGAATGGGGATTCCAAGTGACATAGGTCAGATTCTCAGCGGATGAAGCCCAATTCTGAAACATGGCTTCTGCATCACTTTCCACAAATCTTCGCAAGATTAAACGATCTGTCTGTAATATTTGCGTACCGATTGCTTTCATGACGCTACCTCGCTTTCTGATAGATGATTCTATGTCCAATCTCCATTGAAACTTGTTTTACTTTCTCGTTTCTAGACTCGGGGTTCAAGTTACCCCGACCTTTCTCGTTTTCTTATTTCTAAACTCGGGATAAAAAGATCCACTGGAGGTTATTCTTGCTCTCGAGTTTCAAGGCTCAAGCTAAAAAGGTCCACCGGACCTTCTTCGCTTACTTGTTTCCGTGCTCGGGGTAAAAAGACTAAACTCAGTAACAACTAAAAAACAAGTTGTTCATCTAGTTCCTTGACGCAGTCGCTGTCTGGTTTGAAATGCGCTCTAGCAAGCTTTTTCAAACCTAGTCATCGTTGCGGGGGTGAGACGACGAAATCGAACTCTGTGAGTTGCCGGACCTTCTCTCGCTTATTTATTTCCGTGCTCGGGCTGAAAACCTCCACTGGAGGTTTTCACTCCCAAAAGTCATCAAATACGGTGATTGGTAGGTGGCGTTTGTGTTGGCCTTTGTGCCACCAGTTTTCGATAGTCGCTTGGGCTTCTGGGCTGATTGTTTTGCCTTCTAGGTAGTCGTCAATCTCTTCATAAGTGACTCCGAGGGCTACTTCGTCAGCTAGACCTGGTTTGTCTTCTTCTAGGTCTGCTGTTGGGATTTTTTCATAAAGTGCTGGGTCTGCACCAAGTTCCTTCAATAGTTGTTTTCCTTGGCGTTTATTGAGGCGGAACAGGGGTAAAATATCCGCACCTCCGTCACCAAACTTGGTAAAGAAACCTGTGATATTTTCCGCGGCGTGGTCTGTCCCAATGACCGCTCCACTATGGGCACCCGCAAGGGCATATTGGGCAATCATACGACTACGAGCCTTGATATTGCCCTTGTTAAAATCTGAAACAGGACTACCTGTCGCTTCAACTGCAGCTGTCATGGCATCAGCTGATTCCTTGATATTCACAACCAAGCTGACATCTGGCTGGATGAAGGCTAGGGCTTTTTGAGCATCTGCTTCATCAGCTTGCACTCCATATGGCAGGCGGACAGCGATAAATTTGTAGCTGTCGTCTCCCGTTTCTGCTCGCAGTTCTTCCATAGCTAGTTGAGCCAAACGACCTGCCAAAGTCGAGTCCTGCCCTCCAGAAATCCCTAGTACAAAGGTCTTTAGGAAGGGATGTTTTTTCAGATATCTTTTTAAGAAATCAATAGAACGACGGATTTCTTCCTGGGCATCAATCACTGGTTTGACACCCAGCTCTTGGATAATCGTTTCTTGCAAACTCATTCTTCTTCTCCTTCACCAAGGGCTTCCTTGCGCATCTTGTCAATCAAGTCCATCTTGTCTTGCCATACATCACGCGCCAAATCCACTGGATAATGCTGAGGATTGAGCACGCGCTTGTACTCATCCCAAAGCTTGTCAAATTCCTTACGAGCATAATCCTGAATCTCAGTCAAGCTAGGCAGGTTGTAAATCAATTTTCCGTCTTTGAAGATATCCACCAAGAGAGGAACGGCATCAAAATTACGAACGGTCTTCTTGATGTAGGTATAAGTCGGATGGAACATCTTAATTTCTGTCATGCTGGTAATATCCACACCATCATAAGTGATGTAGTCTCCTTCTGACTTGCCTTTTTCACGACTGGTAATCCGCCACACCTGCTTCTTACCTGGCGTAGACACTTTTTCCGCATTATTAGACAGCTTGATGGTATTGCGCATCTGACCATTTTCATCTTCGATTGCTACAATCTTATAAACCGCTCCAAGAGCTGGCTGGTCATAGGCTGTAATCAGCTTAGTTCCCACACCCCAGACATCAATCTTGGCCTTTTGCATCTTGAGGTTTAGGATAGTATTTTCGTCCAAATCATTAGAAGCATAAATCTTAGCCTCTGTATATCCAGCCTCGTCCAGTTGCTGACGAACTTTCTTGGAAATGTAGGCAATATCCCCAGAGTCAATCCGCACACCCATAAAGTTAATCTGGTCACCCAGCTCACGAGCCACCTGAATGGCAGCGGGTACTCCAATGCGAAGGGTGTCATAGGTATCTACAAGAAAGACACAGTTTTTGTGGGTCGCAGCGTAAGCCTTGAAGGCCTCATAGTCGTTACCATAAACCTGTACCAAGGCATGGGCATGGGTCCCCAAAACAGGAATATTAAAGAGTTTACCAGCACGCACGTTGCTAGTTCCATTGGCTCCACCAATCACCGCTGCGCGTGTTCCCCAGATGGCCGCATCCATTTCTTGAGCCCGACGTGTCCCAAACTCCATCAAGGGTTCATCTTCTATAACCGAACGAATACGAGCTGCCTTAGTCGCCACTAAGGTCTGGTAGTTGACGATGTTCAAAAGAGCCGTTTCGACCAACTGACATTGAGCTAGAGGGCCTTCCACCTGCACAATCGGTTCATTAGCAAAAACCAAGTCCCCTTCTTGGGCAGAACGAACGGTCAACTCCAACTTGAAATTGCGGAGATAGTCCAAGAATGCCCCATGATAGCCTAGCGACTCCAAATAGGCAATATCACTATCTGAAAAACGCAGGTCTTCAAGATAATTCACAATTCTTTCCAAACCAGCAAAAACCGCATAGCCGTTCTTAAAAGGCTGTTGGCGGAAATACACCTCAAAGACCGCCTTTTTATTGTGAATCCCTTGGTCAAAGTAAACCTGCATCATGTTAATCTGGTACAAGTCCGTGTGCAATGTCAAACTATCATCTGGATACATACTTTTCCTACTTCCTTAGCTAGAAACCCATGAAAATTTTCAAGAACTTTCATGGGTTCCAATAAATTAGTACTATTATATCACATTTTAGCTGGATTGAGAAAAGAGTAACAAGCTATTCTCCACTCTCCAGTTCATCCATATCTTGTTCAAACTTTTTCTGAGCCCATTCTCCATAACTTTTAAGACCGAGATTGCCGATAAAAACCCAAGGAAGGTAAATCAGATAAGTAATGACCCAAGCAGATAAGTATTTAACGTTCAAAGGATTGTGCTGATAAATTTCTATGTTGAATTGATAATTCTGCAACATCAAAAGAGCCGTAATAGCCAAGGTTAGGAAAAAACAACCCAAAATCGTAAAATGAAAACGACTATAGTAGGTCACTCCCAGATAACGGGCACGATTGAAAAAGAAGAAAATTCCTACTATCAGAGTATAGACTAGAAAATTCGGATTAAAAAGAGAGGGAGCTAATACAGCCACCAAATAGCTTAGAAGCACAAGCCCAATGAAGAGGGTAAAGGATTCCGCTCCAGCTTTATTGATTAGTTGTTCTTCTCTTTCATCAAGTAATTGATAATGAATGAATTTATTTACCATCTTCTTCCTCCCAAAATAGTTGGTCTAGGGTTTTCCCTAAACATCTGCAAATGGACTGGCAGAGCGAGAGACTGGGATTATATTTCCCCGCCTCTATCAAACCAATAGTCTGGCGCGTCACCCCAACAGCCTCTGCTAGTTGACCTTGTGTTAAATCAAGCTCAACCCGAGCTAATTTTAATTTTAAATTTTTAGCCACCTGCGTCCTCCTTATAGTTTTAATACTCATCTACTCTTAAAAAATCCAAAACCAACACAAGCTGTCAGCTATTTATTATAACCTCATTAATTAGCACTCCAATATTATCTTCAGCCTAAAATCAGTATGTTGGATTGTTTGAAATAAACTTCCTAGTTTGCTATTTGATTTTTTGTTTAGTATTAGCTTTAGTAGGGTCTTTTAAACGAGTTTTGATTGATTGTATTTCTTATTTTGTTGATTTCATATCACTATTATATAATGCTTTTGGAAATGAGTCTAGCATAAGACAAAAACGTGTACACTGCAAGAGCAAGGGCATAGCAAGATGACTGATTTTTTTACTAGATTTTAAGTCTGCAAAATAATACTAAACGAAACTAAAATGAATACTCCTTGCTTTTCTTAAGAGTGAAAAAATACAATAAAATGATTGTAGTGATTACCACAAGATACTGACTAATAGACATCGTATTTGAAGCAACAAATACAGGTAAGGAATAAAAAGGAAGAAGTTCAATTGCTTTGATAAACAAATCATTACTAGTATTCATCATAATCGTATTTAATATATTAGGGATAAATAGTAGTAAAGCTACTAAAATACCAAATACCAAGCCACTTTTCAATTTGTATAAATAGAAAGTGTAAGATAATAGAAAATAAAATAGGACTAACAAAATTGTATTGACTACAATGGCTACTATAAAATCTAATCCTAAATCACCTGGAACACCCAATTTACTTACGATGACTAGTAGCACAATGCCATTCAAAGCATAAATAATGGAAACTGAGATGGCATATAGAAAATTAGACAAGACGTAAATCATCCGATTCTTCTGTTGATTATAAAACAAACTTATCGTATTGTGGGAAAAATCTCTACTAATGACTCGATTAGCATGTATAACAGCCATTAACATACCGAGCATAGCATAAAAGTTTGAAATATGCTTAATACCAAGCGATGTCCCTTGAGTCTTTAGAATAAAGAATGTAACCAATATCGGCGGTATAAACGAGATAATCAAACCGAGATATATTACGCCTGATGAATATAAATCCCTTATATTTTCCTTAAGAAAATTCAATTTATTTAATTTCATGATTATAACCTTCCTTTATTTTGAACGATTTAGATAAATATCTTTAATCGTCTCTTTTTTAGTTTCAAAATCAACTACTTTAATAGAGTTTTCGTTAAAAAATTTAAAAAGCTCACTACTTTGAATATTCCCAGACATAGTAATTCTCAGTCCCTCTTCCTGAACAATATCTCCAAATTCTTGTTTGGTAATGAAAATGTCTCTATCTGTAGCTGATGAAAAAGCTATCTCAAACAAGCAATTATGACTATCTTTTCCTACTTTTTGGAATGTCAAAAGCCCGTTCTCCAAGAAAAGGACCCTCTCACAAATTTCTTCAATATCTTCTAATTTATGACTCGATATTAAAATTCCCACGTTTTCATGTAAAGCTAAATTTTTTAGAACCGCTAAAACTATTTGTGATGATTCAATATCTAAACCATTAGTCGGTTCATCTAAAATCAATATATCAGGTTCCGTAACGAGAGTTAGAAGCAAAGCTAATTTTTGTTTTGTACCCAAAGAATAGGTCTTTACTTTTTTATTAATAGACTGAGTCAAATCTAACTCTTGAATCAAACTCCCAAATCTTTCTTGATTGTAGTCAATACCATATAAATTTGACAAATATTTTAAATTCTCTAAACCTGTTTTAGATAAAAATAATTTTGGTTCTTCGATTAAATACCCAACATTATCACTCCTTGTAATATTCCCTAAAGTCGGTTGATTATTCTGAACAAGAATTTTCATCAATGTACTCTTACCAACTCCGTTTCTCCCTACTAGACCAACAATTTCACCCTTATTAAGTGCGAAATTTATATCTTTGAGAATGGTTGAATGACCATAATGCTTACTTACATTTATAACTTCCATTTTTTATTCCTCCATTAATATTCTTGGTTTTCTCTTTGATTCTCATTAATTTTAAAAAGTTGCGCCTCTTTTTAACAACATTATATCATATATCTAACTTAATGCAATATATAAATGTCATTTTGTAAAATTTTATTAACAAAAAAACTCTCTACCATAAAAAATAGAGAGTGTTGAATCTAAATATATGATTTCAAAATTTCGACGACATCACTTCTTTTCTTAACCTGATAAGCCTTGATTCCCACCTTCTCAGCTGCGATTGTATTGTCCTCAATATCGTCTAGAAAGACACAATTTGTAGGATTTAAGGGGTATTTTATCGAGACTTATGTCAAGCTCCCCTCTTTGCTTTATTCTCCTTACAAATTCTTTTGGTAATAATATCTTTGCCCAATGTAGGGATAGTCTTGTAAAGTAAAGACTTCCTTGTAGCCATGCCTTTTATAAAAATCAGGAGCTTGAAACTGGTAA
>CAURCY010000052.1:0-11290 GCA_963523355.1 uncultured Streptococcus sp. | reverse complement strand
AGGAAGTCATTGACAAGATTGAACACTACCGTAAGGGCCGCGATGTCTATGTGGTCGGTGTGACCAACGTTGGAAAATCAACTCTAATCAATGCTATTATCCAAGAAATTACGGGTGATCAGAACGTGATTACAACTTCGCGCTTCCCAGGGACAACCTTGGACAAGATCGAGATTCCGCTTGATGATGGTTCTTATATCTACGATACGCCGGGGATCATCCACCGCCACCAGATGGCCCACTACTTGACGGCTAAAAACCTCAAGTATGTCAGCCCCAAAAAGGAAATCAAGCCCAAAACCTATCAGCTCAATCCTGAACAAACCCTGTTTTTAGGTGGTCTCGGACGCTTTGACTTTATATCAGGAGAAAAGCAAGGATTTACTGCTTTCTTTGACAATGAACTCAAACTCCACCGAACCAAGCTCGAAGGAGCGAGTGCCTTTTACGACAAGCACCTCGGAACTCTTCTGACACCACCAAATAGCAAGGAAAAAGAAGATTTTCCAAAACTAGTTCAGCATGTATTTAACATTAAGGAAAAGACAGACCTAGTCATCTCAGGCCTAGGCTGGATCCGCGTAACAGGCACAGCCAAAGTCGCCGTCTGGGGACCAGAAGGTGTCGCAGTCGTCACACGAAAAGCAATTATTTAAAATAAAATCACTGAGCGAACAAAGTGAGCTCATAAAGAGATAGTTATTGCCGTGGTGTCTTGCCAATCGTTAGATTGGCAAGGGGCACAATTGAGACCAAGGCTCAATTGTGAGGCCAGGAAATCCATTTTTCAAAGATGAAATCTTTGAAAAATTAGTTCCGACCGTCCCTCACCACCTAAAATAACTATCAAAAAAACAAGGAAGAAATTATGTCATTAACATCAAAACAACGTGCCTTCCTCAACAGTCAGGCACACACCCTCAAACCCATCATCCAAATTGGAAAAAATGGACTTAACGACCAAATCAAAACCAGCGTCCGTCAGGCACTTGACGCACGCGAATTGATTAAGATAACGCTCTTACAAAACACAGATGAAAACATCCACGAAGTAGCTGAAATTTTGGAAGAAGAAATCGGTGTGGACACAGTCCAAAAAATCGGACGCATCTTGATTTTGTTTAAACAATCTAGCAAGAAAGAAAATCGCAAGATTTCTAAAAAAGTCAAAGAAATCTAAAAAAACTACTCCAAACAACTGTTTTTACAGAGAAATAAAGGAGACTAGCCTATGGCAATCGAATTATTGACTCCCTTTACCAAGGTAGAGTTGGAGCCAGAAATCAAGGAGAAAAAACGCAAACAAGTCGGGATTTTAGGGGGGAATTTTAACCCTGTTCACAATGCCCATCTCGTTGTGGCGGACCAAGTACGACAACAGTTAGGACTGGACCAGGTCCTGCTTATGCCTGAATACCAACCACCTCATGTAGATAAAAAGGAAACCATCCCTGAACACCATCGTCTCAAGATGCTTGAATTGGCGATTGAGGGGATTGAAGGGCTAGCCATTGAAACAATCGAGCTAGAGCGCAAGGGTATTTCTTACACCTACGACACCATGAAGCTTCTAACTGAGAAGAATCCAGATACAGATTATTACTTTATCATCGGTGCCGACATGGTAGACTATCTGCCCAAGTGGTACCGAATTGATGAACTGGTAGACATGGTTCAGTTTGTAGGGGTTCAGCGCCCACGCTACAAGGCAGGGACTTCCTATCCCGTTATCTGGGTGGATGTGCCTCTCATGGATATCTCGTCCAGTATGGTGCGTGACTTCATTGCCCAAGGACGGAAACCCAACTTTCTCCTGCCTCAGCCGGTGCTAGACTACATCGAGAAGGAGGGGCTCTACTGATGGCCTATCAAGACTATATCAACTGCTCCCGTGAGGCTTTGTTGGAAAAAATGGCAGAGCTTCTACCCGAGAAACGCTTAACCCATTGCTTGGGTGTGGAGCGTGCAGCCATAGAACTGGCGGAGAGATTTGGAGTAGATGCCGAGAAAGCAGGACTAGCAGGCCTTCTTCATGACTACGCTAAAAAGCTGTCAGATCAGGAATTTTTAAACTTGATTGGCCGTTATCAGCTAGACTCTAACCTCAAAAACTGGGGCAATAATGTCTGGCATGGTATGGTCGGAATTTACAAGATTCAGGAAGACTTGGATTTGGATGATTCTGAAATCCTGCGAGCCATTGAAATCCATACAGTCGGGGCGGCTCAGATGACAGACTTAGATAAGGTTATCTATGTAGCAGACTATATCGAACATAATCGAGCCTTTCCTGGAGTAGATGTGGCGCGTGAGATTGCAAGTTTATCGCTCAATAAGGCGGTGGCCTATGAAACAGCTCGAACCGTGGAGCATCTAGCTCATCAGGGATTCCCCATCTATCCCCAAACCCTTGAAACCTATAACGCCTTTGTGCACTATTTGAAAGAGGACTAAATGAACGAAAAAGAATTACTAGAACTAGTCGTGAAAGCGGCTGATGAGAAACGTGCGGAGGATATCCTCGCACTTGATGTACAAGATTTGACTAGCGTGACGGATTACTTTGTTATTACTAGTTCAATGAATAGCCGTCAGTTGGACTCTATCGCTGATAATATCCGAGAAAAAGTAGCGGAAGCAGGATTTAAAGGCAGTCATGTCGAAGGCGACGCAGCAGGAGGTTGGGTCTTGCTGGACCTTGGTGCTGTCGTTGTGCATGTCTTTTCAGAAGAAATGCGTGCCCACTATAACCTAGAAAAACTATGGCATGAGGCGGATTCAGTAGATTTATCTGAAACTCTGGCCTAGAAGATGAACTCAGTTGTAGTCAACTGGGTTTTATTTGCTTATTTTAGAAAAATTGATAGAAAGGTAAAGGGCGAGTGGTGTTTGCCATTGACGCTCTTGGTATCATGATTATGGCAACTTATGAAACTTTTGCGGCTGTTTACGATGCGGTCATGGACGACAGTTTATACGATAGATGGACGGATTTTTCGCTTCGTCATTTGCCTAAGACCAAGGAGAGAAAGAAACTCTTGGAACTGGCTTGTGGGACAGGAATTCAATCTGTACGCTTCTCTCAGGCTGGTTTTGATGTGACTGGTCTTGATTTGAGTGCGGATATGTTGAAGATTGCCGAAAAGAGAGCGGCTTCAGCCAAGCAAAAGATTGAATTTATTGAAGGCAATATGCTGGATTTGTCCAAGTCAGGTCAATATGATTTTGTCACGTGTTATTCGGACTCTATCTGCTATATGCAGGATGAGGTGGAAGTAGGGGACGTCTTTAAGGAAGTCTATAATGCTCTCAACGAAGATGGCATCTTCATCTTTGATGTGCATTCGACCTACCAGACAGATGAAGTTTTTCCAGGCTATTCCTACCATGAAAATGCGGAAGATTTTGCCATGCTCTGGGATACCTACGAGGATGCGGCCCCTCACTCCATCGTGCATGAGTTGACCTTCTTTGTCAAGGAAGAGGACGGTTCTTTTAGTCGTCACGATGAAGTACATGAGGAGCGGACTTATGAGGTTCTGACCTATGATATTTTGCTGGGACAGGCCGGTTTCAAGTCCTTCAAACTCTATGCAGATTTTGAGGACAAAGAGCCTACAGAAACCAGTACCCGTTGGTTTTTTGTGGCGCAGAAGTAGGAGGTTGATATGGTTCGATCAAAATATTCTTGGGAAGAAGTTTCGCAGTTTAATCGTATCCGTCAAAATGGAACGCTTTGGGAAAAAGATGGGCAATACTTTTATGTTCAGGAAGAAGGAACCGTATTTTCAGAGTTAGTCGTTTACGATATGTCTAAGGAACTTTTTGATATGTTAGTAAATGAAATAAAATCGGAGGATGATATCCGACATATGCTAATGTATGGAACATGGCCAATGACAGTTGCAGGATGCCATAGACCAACTATGTTGATAGCTTATCCTGAACTACAAAAGAATTATAGTAATGAACAACTAGCAGAAATACTTCCAGTAGGAGAAAAACAATGGCTTAACTGGAGAGGGAGATTGCCTGAGTGGTATCGTAGATTTCGTCATTAGAAAGGGAGATTAGCATGACCATCACGGGTATTATAGCGGAGTTTAATCCTTTTCATAATGGACACAAATACCTACTGGATCAGGCTGAGGGGCTGAAAATCGTGGCTATGTCAGGGAATTTCATGCAGCGTGGAGAACCTGCTATCGTGGATAAGTGGACACGAGCCCAGATGGCGCTGGAAAATGGCGCAGATTTGGTAGTAGAATTGCCCTTTTTAGTCAGTGTTCAGGCGGCGGATTTCTTCGGCCAAGGAGCTGTGGATATCTTGGCTAGGTTGGGTATTGATAGCCTAGTTTTTGGGACAGAAGAAGTTCTGGATTACCAGAAAATCGCTGACTTATACACAGAGCAGGGTGCTGAGATGGAGCAATTTGTGGAAAATCTATCTGATTCCCTTTCCTATCCCCAGAAAACCCAGGCCATGTGGAAGGAATTTGCAGGTCTTGATTTTTCAGGCAATACGCCCAATCATGTCCTTGCTCTGGCCTATGCCAAGGCGGTTGCTGGGTACAATATCAAACTCCATTCGATTCAGCGTCGGGGGGCGGGTTACCATTCTGTGGATAAGGATGTGGACTTTGCCTCGGCGACAGCCCTCCGTCAACACCAGAGGGACAAAGATTTCTTAGAACGCTTTATGCCTTCTGTTGCCCTTTTTGAGCAGGCCAGTAAGGTGAGCTGGGACGACTATTTTCCTTTGCTCCGCTATCAAATCTTGTCAAATCCAGACTTAACAACGATCTATCAGGTTAATCAAGAAATGGCTGTGCGCATTAAAGAGGCTATTAAAACAGCCCAATCTCTGGAAGACTTGGTTGAGGCGGTTGCCACCAAACGTTATACTAAGGCGCGTGTCAGACGCCTCTTGACCTATATCTTGGTGCAGGCCAGAGAAAGTGACTTGTCAGAAGCCATTCATGTCCTTGGATTTACTGAAAAAGGCAGACAACACCTTAAGTCTCTGAAAGGACAGATCCATCTAGTCAGCCGAATTGGCAAAGAGCCTTGGGATGCTATGACCCAAAAGGCAGACCAGATTTATCAACTTGGAAATCAAAGTATAGTAGAGCAGAATTTTGGAAGAGTACCGATTAGAATAAAAACAAACTAAGTCTACCGAAAGGTAGGCTTTTTGAGATTTTTTACGAATAATACTCTTCGAAAATCAAACTCAAACCACGTCAACGTCGCCTTGCCGTACTCAAGTACAGCCTGCGGCTAGTTTCCTAGTTTGCTCTTTGATTTTCATTGAGTATAAATAGATAGAAAAAGAAAATCTTGTACAAGTTCCTGACAATTTCTTTCTTTTCGTGTATAATAGTGGAAAAGAGGTAAAACGAGGTATGGCTATGGAAGCAGTTCTTTACTCAACATTCCGAAATCATTTAAAAGACTACATGAAAAAGGTAAATGATGAATTTGAGCCTTTAACGGTTGTCAATAAAAATCCAAACGAGGACATTGTAGTGCTTTCGAAGAGCGAGTGGGATAGTATTCAAGAAACTCTGAGAATAGCTCAAAACAAGGAGTTATCTGACAAGATCTTGCGAGGAATGGCTCAAGTTCGTGCTGGAAGCACTCAAGTCCATGTTATTGAGGAGTGAGGAATGCTACTCAAGTTTACAGAAGATGCCTGGGCAGATTATTGCTACTGGCAAACTCAGGACAAGAAAACCCTAAAACGAATCAACAAACTAATCAAGGATATTCAACGAGATCCATTTACAGGAATTGGTAAACCAGAACCACTCAAGTATGACTACCAAGGAGCTTGGTCACGGCGTATTGATGCAGAAAATCGCTTGATTTATATGATGGATGGGGATAGTATCGCTTTCTTGTCTTTCAAAGATCATTACTAAGTCTACTGTGAAGTAGGCTTTTTCTCAAGTCTCTACTAAACTACTATTTCTAAACAACAAGTTTATTTTAGCAAATGCGTTCCAATTTCCTCAAAACATATTCTATTTTAGGTTTGTGAAAATCACTTTTTTATGGTAGAATGTAAAAGAATGTATGTCATTCGGAATAACAATAAAATGAGGTAAAAACATGGAAATCATGTCGCTTGCGATTGCTGTTTTTGCCGTCATCATTGGTTTAGTCATTGGATATGTCAGCATCTCAGCTAAGATGAAATCATCTCAGGAAGCTGCAGAGTTGATGCTTTTAAATGCTGAACAAGAAGCAACTAATTTACGTGGACAAGCTGAGCGTGAAGCGGATTTACTTGTTAATGAAGCTAAACGTGAAAGCAAGTCTCTTAAAAAAGAAGCACTATTGGAGGCCAAAGAAGAAGCCAGAAAATACCGTGAAGAAGTGGACGCTGAATTCAAATCAGAACGTCAAGAACTCAAACAAATCGAAAGTCGTTTGACAGAGAGAGCTACTAGCCTTGACCGTAAGGACGACAATTTGACGAGTAAAGAACAAACACTTGAACAAAAAGAACAAAGTATTTCTGATAGAGCGAAAAACCTTGATGCGCGTGAAGAGCAATTAGAGGAAGTCGAAAGACAAAAAGAAGCAGAGTTAGAGCGTATTGGTGCCCTGTCTCAGGCAGAAGCACGAGATATTATCTTGGCTCAGACAGAGGAAAACTTGACCAAGGAGATTGCTAGCCGCATTCGTGAAGCTGAGCAAGAGGTCAAGGAACGTTCTGACAAAATGGCCAAGGACATCTTGGTTCAAGCTATGCAACGTATCGCTGGTGAATATGTAGCGGAGTCAACAAACTCAACGGTTCATCTGCCAGACGATACTATGAAGGGACGCATTATTGGTCGTGAAGGTCGTAACATTCGTACCTTTGAAAGTTTGACAGGGGTTGATGTGATTATCGACGATACGCCAGAAGTGGTGACTTTGTCAGGATTTGATCCGATTCGTCGTGAGATTGCCCGTATGACTATGGAAATGTTGCTCAAAGATGGTCGTATCCACCCAGCTCGTATCGAAGAGTTGGTTGAGAAAAACCGTCAAGAGATTGACAATAAGATTCGTGAATACGGTGAGGCTGCTGCCTATGAAATTGGGGCACCAAACCTTCATCCAGACTTGATGAAAATCATGGGTCGCTTGCAGTTCCGTACTTCATATGGACAAAATGTCTTACGTCATTCGATTGAGGTTGCTAAGTTAGCTGGTATCATGGCGAGCGAACTTGGTGAAAATGCGGCTCTTGCTCGTCGTGCAGGGTTCCTTCACGATATCGGAAAAGCCATTGACCGTGAGGTTGAAGGTAGCCACGTTGAAATCGGTATGGAATTGGCTCGTAAGTACAAGGAACATCCAGTTGTGGTGAATACAATTGCTAGCCACCACGGTGATGTCGAAGCCGAAAGCGTCATTGCAGTGATTGTTGCTGCAGCAGATGCTTTGAGCGCTGCCCGTCCGGGTGCTCGTAGTGAGTCTCTTGAAAGCTACATCAAACGTCTTCATGATTTGGAAGAAATTGCGAACGGCTTTGAAGGAGTACAGAATAGCTTTGCCCTTCAAGCAGGACGTGAAATCCGTATCATGGTCAATCCAGGACAAATCAAAGACGACAAAGTCACAATCTTGGCTCACAAAGTTCGTGAGAAAATTGAAAACAATCTCGATTACCCAGGAAATATCAAGGTAACCGTGATTCGCGAGCTTCGTGCAGTAGATTATGCTAAATAAATAAGAAAGAGCAGTTGAAAAATTACTGCTTTTTTGTTACACTAGATAGAAAGACTGTAAAGGATAATCTGGCTTTTTGCCATTATTCTAGAGAAATGTTATTTCACAGACTGACTAAAAGGAGACACAATGGCAGACCGAGGCTTACTAATCGTTTTTTCTGGTCCTTCAGGGGTTGGAAAAGGAACGGTTAGAAGAGAGATTTTTGAGAGTTCTGAAAACCAATTTCAATACTCTGTATCAATGACGACACGCGCACAACGTCCTGGAGAAGTGGACGGTGTTGACTATTTCTTCCGTACTCGTGAAGAGTTTGAAGAGCTGATTCGTCAAGGACAGATGTTGGAATACGCAGAATATGTCGGCAACTACTATGGAACTCCTCTGACCTATGTCAATGAAACCTTGGACAAGGGAATCGATGTTTTCCTTGAAATTGAGGTTCAGGGTGCTCTTCAGGTCAAGAAAAAGGTTCCAGATGCTGTCTTTATCTTCCTGACACCACCAGATTTGGATGAATTGCAAGATCGTTTGGTAGGACGTGGAACAGACAGTGCTGAAGTGATTGCCCAACGAATCGAAAAAGCCAAGGAAGAAATTGCCCTCATGCGTGAGTATGATTATGCGATTGTCAACGATCAGGTGCCCCTAGCTGCTGAGCGTGTCAAACGTGTGATCGAAGTAGAGCACTTCCGTGTGGATCGTGTCATTGGTCACTATCAGGAGATGTTACCAAAATCTCCAACTACCCGATAAAATTTAGAAAATAGGTACAAGCAAATGATGTTAAAACCCTCTATTGATACCTTGCTTGACAAGGTTCCTTCAAAATATTCACTCGTAATCTTGGAAGCAAAACGTGCCCACGAATTGGAAGCAGGTGCGCCAGCAACTCAAGGTTTCAAGTCTGAAAAATCAACTCTTCGTGCTTTAGAAGAAATCGAATCAGGAAACGTTACAATTCACCCAGATCCAGAAGGAAAACGTGAAGCGGTGCGTCGCCGTATCGAAGAAGAAAAACGCCGCAAAGAAGAAGAAGAAAAGAAAATCAAAGAGCAAATCGCTAAAGAAAAAGAAGATGGTGAAAAAATTTAAGGTTGGGGGGACTCAATCTTATTTTTTCTATTGCAAGAATGTACTGATACTCAATGAAAATCAAAAAGCAAACTAGGAAGCTAGCCGCAAGCTGTACTTGAGTACGGTAAGGCGACGCTGACGTGGTTTGAATTTGATTTTCGAAGAGTATGACAAGGAGGAGGTGAGAAGATGACCATAGCTAAGATTATCGTAGATGTGCCCTTGATGCAGACGGACCAACCCTATAGTTATAGGATTCCTGAGGAATTTGAGGGAATGCTAGAAGTTGGGATGCGGGTTCATGTGCCTTTTGGTAAGGGCAATCGCCTGATTCAAGGGATTGTTCTTGGTTTGGAGTCTCAATCAGACGAAGGAGAGGCTAATCAAGATTTAAAAGATATTGCAGAGGTGCTGGATTTTTCTCCTGTTCTCACGGAAGAACAACTCTGGCTGGCTGAGGAGTTACGCAAATCTGTCTTCTCCTACAAGATCTCCATCCTCAAGGCTATGTTACCAGGATTTCTGAACTCCAGCTATGACAAGATTCTCTATCCTCTGGCAGGCCTAAGTCAGGAAGACCGAGAGCGCTTGTTTGGTTCAGAGGATTCGCTTGCCTTTTCTTCTCTAGATTTAAGTAAGCAAGCTGAAATGATGCGTTTGACTAGAAAAGGTCTGCTTGATCTGGAGTATCAGGCAGTCGATCAAAAGAAGGTCAAGACCCAGTCTTGGTATGAGGTGAATCTAGCTCAATTAGAAGGTGTTGAAATATCTGCGCGCGCCAAGAAAAAGTTGGAATTGAAAGACTATTTGCTGTCTCATCCTGAGAGTGCTTCCTTGGCTAGTTTGTTAGAGTCCTACTCACGGGAGCAAGTCAACTTCTTTGTGAAACAAGGTGTTGTTACCATAATTCAAAAGGAAGTTCAACGCTCGGCTGCTTATTTTGAAGGCATTGAGGCAAGTCAGCCTTTGGAGTTGAATCCAGAGCAAAGGCACGCGCGTGATGCAGTTGTCAGTGCTATTGGTAGTCATCAGCCTCCCTTCCTCCTTCAAGGGATTACGGGAAGTGGTAAGACGGAGGTTTACTTGCAGATTATCCAAGGGGCCTTGGATAAGGGTAAAACAGCCATTTTGCTGGTTCCTGAGATTTCCTTGACTCCACAGATGACGGAGCGTTTTATTGCTCGATTTGGTGAGAAAGTGGCCATTCTTCACTCAGGCCTATCCAATGGTGAAAAGTATGATGAATGGCGCAAGGTCGAGCGTGGAGACGCTCAAGTTGTGGTTGGTGCCAGATCAGCTATCTTTGCCCCGCTGAAAAATCTGGGTGTTATGATTATCGATGAGGAGCATGAAACGACTTATAAGCAGGACAGTAATCCCCGTTACCATGCCAGAGAGGTGGCTATTTTACGGGCTCAGTATAATCAAGCTGCCCTGGTACTTGGTTCAGCAACTCCTAGTCTGGAAAGCCGTGCTCGGGCTGGAAAAGGTGTCTATCAACACTTACGTCTTACCCAACGAGCCAATCCTCTAGCCACAATCCCTGAGGTTCAAGTAATTGACTTTCGAGACTATATTGGACAAAACGAGACATCAAACTTTACTCCTCCTTTGCTAGAAGCGATTCAGGACCGTCTGGCTAAAAAAGAGCAGGTGGTTCTTATGCTCAATCGCCGTGGCTATTCTAGCTTTGTCATGTGTCGGGAATGTGGGACGGTGGATACTTGTCCTAACTGTGACATTTCCCTGACCTTGCACATGGATACCAAGACCATGAACTGCCATTATTGTGGGTTTTCGAAGGACATTCCTCAGGTCTGTCCTAACTGTAAGAGCCGCAGTATTCGTTACTATGGGACGGGAACTCAGAAGGCTTATGATGAGCTGGCAGAACTTTTTCCCCAGGCCCGTATTCTACGGATGGATGTGGACACGACTCGTAAGAAAGGTAGTCACCAAGCTCTGCTTGACCAGTTTGGGCGAGGAGAAGCAGATATTTTACTAGGTACTCAGATGATTGCCAAGGGTTTGGATTTTCCCAATGTAACCCTAGTCGGAGTTCTAAATGCGGATACGGCCTTGAATCTGCCTGATTTCCGTTCTTCTGAGAGAACCTTCCAGCTCTTGACTCAGGTGGCAGGTCGAGCAGGTCGGGCTGAAAAAGCTGGTCAGGTCTTGATTCAGTCTTACAATCCTCAGCACTACGCTATCCTATTTGCCAAGGATCAGGATTACGAAGGCTTTTATGCCTATGAAATGGGAATCAGACGACAACTTGGCTATCCACCTTATTATTTCACCATTGGCATTACCCTTTCTCACAAGAAGGAAGAAGAGGTGGTCAAACGTGCCTATGAAGTCATGAATATTTTGCGGTCAGGTTTGTCTGAAACCAGTAAGATTCTCGGGCCAACGCCCAAACCCATTGCCCGTACCCACAACCTCTATCATTACCAGATTTTAATTAAATACCGTTTAGAAGATG
>CAURCY010000051.1:0-11373 GCA_963523355.1 uncultured Streptococcus sp. | reverse complement strand
CCAACTATTTTCCCTATAATGCGAGGATTCTCATCATAAGGCGCAAACTTATCTGGATAGTTCCGATTGAGTGAAACTAATCTAAGCCCATTTTCTTCACGATAAACTTTCTTGATAAAGGTTTGACTGTCCCAATCTATCGCATAGATAGCCCCGTCATAGTCAAATCCTGTTTGCTTAATAAGGGCTACAGAACCATTTTTATAAGTTGGTTCCATAGAAACACCAGATACCCACGATGCAAAGTCATAATCAAATTGACGATTAAAATAAACTGTATCGTAATTACTATCATCAAAGTAAGCTGTTCCCGTACCAGCTGATAATTTTTCGTAAACTTTATAAGTAAAACGCTCAGGAATTTCTACAACCTTCGCATTCTGTTTGTTCAACAATTCTGTAGCATAATGAAGTGTTGTTTTTTGATTCTTTTTAGTTAGCTTGAGATAGGTTTCTACTATTTCAAACTCTGATTCAAAATATCGAGGGTCTACATTAAAAATCTCACTCAATTTGCTTAGATTATTTTGATTCGGTTTTGTTTTACCTGATTCCCAATTAAAGTACGAAGCTCTACTAATTCCTAAACTAGAAGCAAGTTGAGATTGAGATAAGCCTTGACTCTCTCTTTTTTCTTTTAATTTAGTAGGTGAAAACATCTCTTCTCCTTTGTAAGTTTATTAACTAACAAAAGAATACCATAGCTTCTTGAAAAAATCAAGAGTTTAATAACACCCAGGATTTAAAATAGTCATAAACTACAAGAAATCATCACTGAAGAATGCTAAAACTTTTGAAAAAATTTGAAGAAGAAAATAGAGAATATAAACAAGGATCGTCATTTTATAATTGACGATCCAATAGACTTTATTTTAAAAATCTAACTCTACAAACCATTTCGATTAGTTAAATCTTTCAATCTTTCTTCTCCAGATTTAAGCATCTCTTTCTCCACTTGATTCCATTCTCCAAATAGTAAATCATGAAGAACGGTTGCCGCTGAAGTTGTATTTTCTCCTGAATCATATACACAACTTCTATCTCGTTGATACATTTGAATTCTTTCAAAGATAGCCAGTTCTTCCAATTGTCGTGTATTATCAACTAGATGATTTACAATGAAATCATGATGTTCTTTTGGAGTTGCGCGTGCTTGATTTGGATTGATAGCGTACAGTTCTTCGTATCGGATAAGGGTGCTTAGATAGGACAATTCGGGCTTTGTTGCGATCAAGGCTAATTGTACTTCATATCCCTTATTTTTCAAGAGTTGTGCCGTTTTCTTTGGAACATCAATCGTTCGTAAAGTTCCCTCAATCAAAAGATTGTATCCCAAATGACTCAATTCTGTTACTAAAGACTCTACCATTTTACCTGCAAAATCTTTGGTGTATTCTACACTATCTTTGCCATATTCTTGCTGCAGTTCTAAATAGTGTGGATGCTGAGAACGAAAACTATCACCATCTATGATAACAATATTTCCTTGAAATTCTTTCTGTTTAATACGATGAATTGTAGTCTTACCGGCACCACTTTGCCCTCCAAGCAAAATCGCTATAGGTTGCTTACTGGACTTTTTTCCTCTTGTCAGTGAACGAAGATTCCGTGCTAGAGCATGTTTGAATTCACTATCAGTATAATCTTGGATTTCCATTAGGCTACCATCCGTTTTTCAGATATCTCTAACATACGTTCAATTCCATCCAAATAGCCACTATATCTCTCTATTTCATCAAAAGTTTCTACCAAATAGATATTCGTATGAATCAAGTCAGATAGATCATCACTCATTAAAATCCAAGGATTAGATTCATCATCAATGCTAATTCCCTGACTATCTTGATAGCGATAGAGTCGAGAAAGTAGATTAGCACCTCTTTCTTTCACAATTTCAATTTTTAAAGTCAATTCATAATCTTCAACAGGATTAAGCATTTTATCTTCTCCTACAATATCGACATAAGATACATTAAACTTCTGACAAATGATGTCAATTAATTCCGTAGAGACTGAACTCGTTCCATTTTCATACCGGCTCAAGCTATTTCGAGAAATTCCTACAATTCGGGCAAAGTCGTCTTGTGTTAAGTCATGTGTTTTACGTAAGGATTTTATGTTCTTTCCAATCATGGCAAACTCCTTTATTTTTATAATTCAATTATAGCATAAAAAAGCATAATGCACCAAAATTGGTGCGTTATTGACTATTTTTCCTAAATCTCTCTAAATTCTTCTCCAATTGTTCCTTATGAAGTTGATTCTTAGCTTCCTTTAATGTGTCGTCCAAAGTTTCTTCTCTATAAGTTGCTTCTGTTTTTAGTTGTTCTGATCCTTGATCTGGAGTGAAAATGATATCTAGCAGTCGGTCTATTTTTTCAAGATCTTGGACAGACATATCAGATAGTCTATGAATTAGCTTCTTAAATACATCACTATTGTCGTGGTTTTTCTTAAAAAGTTTTGTAAACATCTATAACCTCTCAAAAAAAGCAGCCTATCAGGACTGCTTAGTGTAATTCGGAAATCGCATCATAAATGGACTGCAATTTCTTATTGTCTTTATTCTTTGTGTCAATCAACGTATGTAGCTCTTCAATTTTCTTTTGACTACTTTGAATATCGCTATTATTATCCGCAATCAGTCTTTTAAGATGTTGCTGATAACTTGTAGTGATATCTGTCTCTTTTCCTGTTCTAACCTCTGTAACTTTGGGTTTAGAACTAGGATTTGATTCCGTCACAGGTGCTTGTTTACGCTTTTGAAAAGCTGCTTCATAATTTACATCATTACCTCCTTGATGATTTCCAAATAAGGCCGCAATTTTATCTGGATCTTCTTGATTTTCTGATTTACTTTCTAATGGTTGATTAAAATTCCAATCTTTTGTCATTCACTCATTTCATCCTTTCTAAATTCAGAATCATCGAATTGTCTTTCTTTACCAAAGGCATGGTCAAGAGCTTCTTCAAAACTCATGTGACTAATGCTTTGACGCCTTTTGAACGTCGCAAACATCGCTGTCTCCAGTTGCTCTTTGTAAGCAGCGAGTTTTTCTGTCTCTCTTGCTACCTTACTTTCTTGCCTAGTGACCTTTTCTTCTAAGCGTTCAATAATGGTCATATACGATCCTCCTTCATTCTAATATTAGCTAAAACATCTTGATTTTGTTATCACAATTCTAAACATTGAGAGGTTTGTCTTACTGGTTGATTCCTCAATGTCTCTTTTGCATTCTCGATCATCAATTGTAAATCTGATTTCTTTTCTCTAAGGACATCATTCCAGTCTACTTTTTCTTTCCCAGATTCATTATCAGGGAAATCCAGGAAAACAGGAAATCCTGATTGAGATAACTTATCAGAAAAATCTTTTCCTGCATCATCACAATCTACCGCAAGTGTCAATAAATCAGGATGATTATCAAAATAGCTGGTGGTATCACGAATTGTATTGATTAAAGGCAATAACTTTGAAGGTGTTACTGTATCTAAAAATTCCAACTTCTGATTTTCTTCAGCTATCAGTCGTAAAGTTTGATAAGCAACAACAGACCTTTTTAATCCCTCCATAGATACCAAACGAACATCAGTTAGACTTTGTTGATGAAGTTCGTAATAGCTCATCAAGTCGATAAACGATTCACAAAAGACCAGTCTATTTGGTTTACCAATGTCAAAGGATATTCCAACATGTCCATGGCTTCCTTTTAGAATCGTTTTTAACCTCTCTCTAGGAAGAGAGTGATTCTTATATATCCCTTGTAAGCTTGCTGCCTGCAGTTTGTGACGATGATCAAAGCTTTTAAAAACAATAACAGGTTCAACAGTTTCATTTGTTTTCCAACTAGCTTGTGCTATCAAACCTTGTTGAATCATCTTTTGTATGATTTCTTCTGAGATTCCTCTACATTCTGTTAAGTAATATCTGGCCAGACTACAGTTAGAATCTTCTATTCTCTTTAAAGGATAATAAAATGGTCTCTCTCTTTTTTCTTGAACAGCTTCTTTTTGAAAAGGTTCTTCAGAAAGAAAAGCTAGAGCTTCTTTAAAGGAAATTCCCTTAACAAGTCGAACAAAATCAATGACATCACCTTGAATATCTCTTGAAAACCATTTAAAAGTATTAGTAGTTGAAAAAATCCGAAATGAATCGTGTTCAGGATGTTCATAGACACTGCTCGAAACTTGTTTAAAGGAGATACCTAAACGATTGGCTACATCAAGAATTGAAATTTGCTTACATTCTTCTATTTCCATGCAATATCATCATTTTGTCGTAGTATTTGGCAGTGATGGTATTGATGATGATTCTTCTAAAGTTTTAGGAGTGGCCTTATCTAAATCATCTAACCCAGATTTCCAAACCTGCACTTGATTGACCAATAACTTACCTGGTAGTTTCGAATAAGACAACTTAACCGTTCTGGTTTCTGTCTGATTGGTCTTTGATTGGTTGGCATTCTTTAAATCAGATACATAGGTTACATTATAAGAGACCATGGCAATGGCTTGATTCGTAGTCTGATTGACAAAGATATCTGCTTTTTCAAAATGATAATCCAAAATATAATCCTTATACACTTGGTTCATGGCATCATTTTGACTTGACAATTCTTGAGAATAAGCCGATTCAGTCATATAAGGTTGAATACGTGTATTATTTTCTCCGAGCTTTTCTTTCGTATAGTACTGTGTCAAAAATTCTTTTACAGTATCTGATGACAAAATGCTGGCTTTATCTTCTGCTTGTTTATCCTCTACAAGTTTAGCTGCAGCCAATTCGATTTCTTTGCGACTTTGTTTAGCAGTAGAATGTTGACCAGCAGTATATCCCATCATGAGAATAAAGCTAGTTGCAGCCACTGCTCCAACACTAATTAAGGCTTTAGTTTTGACTTTATTTAACATCTTAGACCTTCTTTCTATAAAAACTAGGTCAAGAATAACAAAAAGGACTTGTAAGTTTTATCACACCTTAACGAAAGGTGATTCCTACATTTCAGGCGCAAAATCGTACAGTTCAGAGAAAAAAATCAAAACTAGATGTCTTCATCTTATAATGTAACTATGAAAAATTTAAAAGAAGAAAATTTGAGAAGAGCTCTTTCTCATATTGAACGACATAAACAAGCCATAAATACAAGTAATAATAGTAAGGATAAAAATTATCATAAATTATTGCTCCAATTTAGCTATGAAGTGTATGAAAGAATCAAGGCAAATAAAAAACCTTATCCGAATTTAGATTCAAATAAAGTTTTTTAAACATCTAACAAGTTTACATACTTTCCTTAGTTTTGGAGTTTATGAAGCGCCAACTGAATCCTAGAACCAACATCAGATTGATGAAAAGGTACACAGCCGTAAAACTAGTTAAACCATGTTGTCTGATATCATCAAAATATAAACTAGGTTCAGTAAAGAACAAATAAATTCCATAACCCTCCACGAAAATAAGAAAACTGACAAAACCAATCAGGAAAAGTCCACTGGCAATAAGAAAGAGTCTCCATAAAAGAATGAGAATTCCTCCTACTGCTAAAAAAATTACTGGGATAAGGAGTAAATCATTCATGACTTTCTCCTTTCTAGTCAATCAATTGACGATAATGGGTGGCAAGAGAGGAATCAAACTCTTCTAATTTTTGAACTAAGTCCAAATACTCCTCTTTTTCATGTTCTTCAAAGTCAACGCCTCGATGATTCTGAAGAGCGATTTCCAATTGACTAGTGAGCTCTCGTTTAGAAAAACTGTAATCGCCTGTCACTTCCTCATAATGTTCCTTTAACTCCTTGTAGGCTAGGTATTCTTCAGGTGTTTGAAATCCCTGTACTAAGGCCTCTTCTAATTGATAATAGGTATCTTCCATCATAATCGTTACCTCGTTTCTTTCTATCTTTATTTTACCGCGCTTTTCTTTTCTTGTCCGCTATTTGTATCTATTTTTTAATCTAATTCAAAAGAAAGTTGTTCTTGCTTTTCGTTTCCTTTTTCGTGGAATTGTCTTAAGGCCTGATCAATAATATCTAAATCCGTTTCTGTTTCAATCAATGGCGCGAGTACATCGTATTCGGCCTTTTTAGTTTGATAATCCTCTTCCTTTGGAAAATTTTTCTCAATTTCTACTTTAGCAGTAGTCCATTTATCCTTTAATTCATCCAATAAGTTCTGAGTTTTCACTTGGTCCTCTTTAATGTGATCAATCGTATGCTGAAGTCTTTGAATTGTGCCTAAAGGAGAATACAAATCTAAACTGACAGAATATTGATTTTCTCCTACAATCTTAACAGAGAAGGTTTCAGGAAGAGGTTGATTTGTTGGAAGACTAAGCATTTTAATGTCAAATCCTCGATAGCTTGCTAGGGTTCGAAATTCTTTGCTGTCAGCTTGATTATGACGGATAAGACGGTGTAGGGATTCCCCTGCTTCAGATCGTTGATCAAAAGCTTGCTTACCTACCGTCATAGAAAATGCCTGGTCTTTCGACATTTCAGACTGTTGAATGTCGCCTTCATACTTGCTTAATCGTTTCTCAAGAATGGGCATATTTTCTTCACAGTAAGAGATTGTATGACGATAGTGATCCTTGCTGCGTTGAAAGGCGCGTCTTTGATTTTCTAATAGAGTTAGATCATTCTCTAGTTCCATCTTATATTTGAGATAAGGATTACCTGTTGCTAGTGCCTTAAAATCAGAAGCTGTCATGGTCTGCTCATCAATGTCTTCTGCAGCACGAATCGGCTCCTTAGAAGTCATAATCTGCTTAATATAACGGAGTTTGTTCTCCTGAGTTGCCCATAGATAATTATCAAACGAACCTTTGGTAATATAGTGGTAAATATCCACTTCCTTGTTTTCATTTCCCTGTCGGATAATCCGTCCATTGCGTTGCTGAATGTCACTTGGTCTCCACGGTACATCCAGGTGATGAACTGCTTTCATCTTGCTCTGAACATTTAAACCTGTTCCTCCTTTTTCAGTTGAGGCAAGGAGAATCCGCACCTCTCCTGCATTGACCTTTCGAGACAAACTATTCTTCTTTTCATCACTATTGGCATCATGTACAAAGGCAATTTCCTTACTAGGGATTCCTCTATCAACTAATAAAGCCTTAATCTCAGAATAAACATCAAAGCCATTCTCCTTTTTCTTAGGTGTGCCAATATCTGAAAAAATCATCTGAGTAGCCTTATTTTCCATTCCCTCACGATAAATTCTTTCAACATTATCCACTACCTGAAGCAGTTTATGATTGTCTGCTAGACTATAACTAGAGTCCAATAAACGCATATCAATTGCTAGTTTTCGTGCCTCACCCGTTATCTTTAACATGTTATCCTGACTCGGATCAACTGTTCCACATTTAACCGCATCTGACCTCATAACTAATTCTTCTAGATAGAGTTTCTGGTTTTCGGTTAACTCACTCTCAATAGGGATAATATGAGCTTCTGGAACAGGTAAATCCAACATATCTTGTGTTTGAATGTCGGCTGTTTCTTTATAGATTTTCATCAACTCAGGTAGATTGACAAACTTTTTAAATCGTTTCTTAGGTTGGTACTTATCCCCTGTAGGAGCTAATTCCATAGAGTTTTGAATTTCTCCAAAAGCACCTACCCAAGAGTCAAAATAATCAACTTGATAGCGTTTTAAGATATCTGGTTGAATGTAGTTCATCATAGTATACAACTCACTAATAGAATTGGAAACAGGTGTTCCTGTCGCAAAGACAATGTTTTTAAAATCATGTTCTTCCTGAATCTGTCGAACCTTCATTTCCATATCCACGTTCTTCTTAGAGGTTGTATTGGTAATCCCTGCTACATTCCCAAGTCCAGTAATTGGACGAATATTTTTAAAGTGATGTGCTTCATCCACAAAGAGAAAATCAATTCCTAAGTTCTCAAAATCAATAAAACTATCACGATTAAAGCGTTGGAGTTCTTCCAATTGTTTCTCTAGACCACTTATTGATTGCTCTGCTTCTTTAACGGTGTACTTATTTTCAGAATGTGTTTTAATCTCTCGTAGTTCATTGAGTTTATCCTCGATATAATTCATCTGTCTTTCCTTACTGACAGGGATTTTTTCAAATTGAGAATCCCCAATGACAATGGCATCGTAATCTCCTGTAATAATACGTGACACAAATTGTTTTCTTCTCGCCTTCACAAAATCTTTCTTAGTTGTCACAAAGACCTTTTTAGTAGGGAAAAATTTCATGATTTCTTGGCCAAATTGAGCAGACAAACTAGAGGGCACCACATACAAGGGCTTATGAACCATCCCCAACTCCTTTAATTTAAACCCAGCACCAAGCATGGTCAAGGTCTTTCCTGAACCTACCTCATGAGCTAATAAGGCTCTTTTTTCTTCTACGATTCTTTGAATGGCATTCTCTTGGTGAGGACGAAGACTGATGTTTTGTGCCAAGCCATCAATAACTAAATGGCTACCGTCATACTCTCGACTAACCGTTCGATTATAAAGACGATTGTAGCTTTCCTCAATGACTTGTTGGACTTCTGGATACCGTGAGACAAATTCTTGAAAGAGCTCTTGTAAATGCTGCTCTTTTGCTCTTAGAACAGAGGTTTTTTCCAAATCTGTGATGGTCTTTTTCTTTTCTCCTTCCGTAACAGTCATGGTAATCGTCGGTTGGTTCGAATTTAGTAAATTCTCAAAAATCTTTCTTCCTGTATCATAACGTGACCCACTAACTCCAAGACTACTATCTTTGGCACTTGGATAGCGATAAGCAAATGATGTCCTTAAATGAACCTGCCCATCGACAGGATTCACTTCAATGACTTGTTCAACATCAGGCGAAGACAATTCAAATTCACGATTGGTAAAACATTCAAAGGCAAATTTACCATAAATGGATTGAGGGATCCAACGTGACCCTATTTTAAACTCAATATCTGCCAGATGAATCCTTGGAGGGCGAACAGATTCTAACAAATCTAAAGCGTGGTTCCAATCATATTCTTGGTTGTTTTCCTCCGCTAATAGTTGAACTACTTCTATCTTGTTGAGAATGTCTCCTGATAAAAACTGGTTCTTAGAAAGATATTTTCTTTCCCCTCTTAAATAGCTTTCTGGATCTATTAAAATCTGGTCACCTAACTCATCTAAAATAGCAGCTTGGCTATGTTCGGGATAAATTGATACCATATAGTCTAAATCAACCCCTCTACCATCCGATAAACTAGAGTTTAAGGCATCTAAAGCCGTTGAAACTCTTGTAATCACTCTCTCTGGCCTAACCAATGCTTTCTCAAAGGCTAAAGATTTTTTATATTTTACTTTCTGATCTTTAGAATCAATGTATTCATCTTCTAAACTTGCTAGTAAAGAATACTTATCGTCACTATCAAATAAGTTCCGATTGACTGAGGCATTCAAGTATCCAAATTGACTTACAAAGCGGTCATAGTCACGATTGAGTTTACTAAGTAATACCTGAAAATCTGTCCGACTATAATCTGGATGGCGTTGAATTTCAATTAAGGCTTGATAGGTCTCTCTCAAATCAACCATGCCCTTAATGCGACTAATATCCTTATCCGATAAGGGACTTTCATAAAAGACAGTTTTTTTGAACAAGCCCTTATATTTCCCTCTTTTACTCGCTTCTTCTGACTTGTATACATCTAGTGCTTCCTCATCTGTCAAATGAAGTTGCACGAACCGATCTATTTTATGTTCAGACAAAGAACTGTCCCAGGCTTTAAACTCTCCCTTCTCGTCTACATAATAACTAATTTCGTCTACTTTTGAACTTTTCCGAATGCCATGCGTATCTCGGTAATAAATTTGATTTCCCTCATATCCAAAAGAATAGAGCGTTAAGTCCTCACGTATACGACTTGGGATAGAATTATCCACTTCTTCTTGGATAAAAACAGGTGCTTTCAAAGAATTGTCAATTTGTTTAGGTGCTTCCACATTCTCTAAAGCTTCCATTATGTCAGTAGCTAATGTTTCTGATACCCCCTTAACATTGAGAGTTCCTCCATTAAAATTACGTACCTCATATTCACCCAAAACTTGTGTATTGTATTTCCCATCAAAATAAGGATTGATCCAGACACGCTTATCCTCCTCAAAGGGAATAGAGCCACTAAAAACAAGTTCCTCTTCATTAAGATTCTTTGCTTGATTCTTTTGAAAGAAGAGGAGATCTGTGGTTACACGAGTACCTGCAATGCTTTTAAAAGCCGTATCTGGCAACCGAACTCCCCCTAAAAAATGAGTGTTGGATTTAATCTCTTGTAAGACATTATCTGTCCGTTTATCCATTGTGCCAATAGAAGAGATAATCGAAACTTGTCCTCCATCTCTTACTAAATCAAGTGAGTGTTTGACAAAGTAATCATGAATCATATAAGGTTTATCATAGTTTTTATCTGCAATGCGAAAATTTCCAAACGGAACATTCGTTAAGACTAAATCAAAACTATTATTTTGATAGGGAACTTCTTCAAATCCTCGCACTTCAATATGGGTATTGGGGTGGAGTTGTTTTGCGATTGCGCCTGTCACACTGTCTAATTCAACTCCATAGAGTTCTGACCTCTCTCGTATACTTCTAGGCATAGTCGCAAAGAAGTTCCCAGTCCCCATAGAAGGATCTAGTATCCTTCCTCCCTCAAAACCATCATCCAGTAATTTTTGCCAAATCTGGCGAATAATCATTGGGTCTGTATAATAGGCTGTAAGAGAACTTTGTTTCATGGTGGAGTATTCTGATTTACTTACTAAGCTTCTAAGAGTTAAACGTTCTGATTCGTACTTTGGATTGAGTTCATCGAAAAATTCATTGGCAAGACCACCCCATCCAACATACTTGGCTAGTAGTTCTTGTTCTTCTGGATTCGCTTGTCGTCCCTCTTTTTCTAATCTTTTAACAAGTTCAATTGCGGCGATATTCGTTTCAATCTTTTCTCGATTTGTCTTAGGATAAAAGTCCTCTAAGTCATCTGGAAAAACAAAATCTTGAACAGTAACATCCGTCTCTTCTATACCTGAAATTAAAGGTTTTGTTTCCTTATCCTTTTCCTTTTCATTATCTTCTTCCAGGTAGGAAAACAAATCTATTTCCTGACTTTCACTTGATGGATCAATCTCAATCTCTGAATCTTCTTTTTCAAGTTCTACATGAGACAATACTTGTTCAATCTCTTCCAAACTGTTCAAGTATAAGATAGGATTCTCTTCAAATAACTGGTTGGAATCACTGAATAGTTCTAGGCGAACCAAGTCATTTAACTGAGCATTTTCAATCGAAACCAACTGAAATACTTGTCCTTTATAACTTACTTGTGAACCGATTGGATATTCCCTCAAAGCTTCTTCTACAA
>CAURCY010000050.1:0-11467 GCA_963523355.1 uncultured Streptococcus sp. | reverse complement strand
TACCTGCTTCTAAAGTCTTAATCCAACTGGAAAAAGAAAATTTGTCCATTGGCGAGCGAATTTTGGTGCAAGAACTACAATTAACTGTCCGTGGCCAAGAAAAAATTGGTATCATCGGCCCAAATGGTATTGGAAAATCAACTCTTTTAGCCAAGTTACAGCAACTTCTGAATGATAAAAGAGAGATTTCTCTTGGTTATATGCCACAAGATTACCAGCAAAAACTGCAATTGGATTTATCACCAATAGCCTACCTCAGCAAAACTGGAGAAAAAGAGGAACTACAGAAAATCCAATCTCACCTAGCCAGTCTCAATTTCAGTTATCCAGAGATGCACCACCAAATCCGCTCCTTATCTGGCGGGCAACAGGGGAAACTTTTGCTTTTGGATTTAGTCTTGTGCAAACCAAACTTTCTCCTTTTGGATGAACCCACACGAAATTTTTCTCCAACTTCTCAACCCCACATCAGGAAACTCTTTGCAACCTATCCAGGCGGTCTCATCACTGTTTCGCATGACCGTCGTTTCTTAAAAGAGGTCTGTACGAGTATCTATCGTTTGACAGAACACGATTTGGAGGTAGTTAATTTAGAAGATTTATAAATTTTCAACATAGCAAAAATCCAGAGGTCGTCTCTGGATTCATTTTACATATGTTTTAAACGTTCAATCCGTTCTGAAATAGGTGGGTGGGTATAAAAGAGTTTTTGGAACCCTCCACCTTTCTTAGGATCATTGATATAAAGTGCACTGCTGGCATCATCGACAGGACGACTCATCGGTTTACTATTATCCAACTTACGTAGAGCATTAATCATCCCTTGAGGATTGCGAGTCAACTCGACACTGGAAGCATCAGCTAGGAATTCCCTCTGACGAGAAATAGCTAGTTGCACCAAGGTTGCAGCGAGAGGTGCCAGCACAATAGCTAGTAGTGAAACCACTAGCATAATGATTTCTAAGCCATTTCCATCTCGGTCATCGTCACTTCGTCTGCGACCTGCTCCACCCCACCACATCATACGACCTGCCATACTAGAAAGCATGGTGATAGCACTAGCAAGGGCGACAGCAATAGTCGAAATACGGATATCGTAATTACGAATATGACTGACTTCATGTCCCATAACAGCTTCTAGTTCTTCACGATTCATGATAGCTAGGAGACCTGACGTCGCAGCAACCGCCGCATTTTGAGGGTTAGAACCTGTCGCAAAGGCATTTAAGGCTGGATCATCAATGATGAAAACACGTGGCATAGGAATCTGAGCCACCATAGCCATATCTTCTACTACATGGTAGAGGTCTGGTGCCGTTTGCTCATCAACCTCACGCGCTCCATTCATAGACATGACAATCTCTGTCGATTGAAAAATCATGGACAAGGCATAGATAAAGCCGATAATCAGTGCAATAACCAAACCGCCAAGCCCAGATCGCATGAAGAGGTAACCAACTGCATAGCCAACCAGAGCTAAGAGTAGGAAAAATACCAGCAACAAAATCCAGGTTCTTCGTTTATTGCTTGCAATTTGATCAAACAACATCTTAGTCACCTAAACCGCTAAAATCAACTTTAGGAACTGCCTTTTCCTCTTCTGGTGTTTGAAGGAAATCTGCTGCTTTAAATCCAAACATTCCAGCGATAATATTGCTTGGGAAAGTTTCTAATTTTACATTGTAGTTGCTGACAACACTGTTGTAGAGTTGACGAGAGTAAGAAATTTTATTTTCTGTGTTTGTCAACTCCTCTTGCAATTTAACAAAGTTTGCACTAGCTTTCAAATCTGGATAGCTTTCTGCAACTGCAAAAATACCTGAAACCTGACGAGTAAGGGCATCACTAGCTTTCATAGCTTCTGCTGGTGAAGTCGCTGCCGCCACTTGGTTACGTAGTTCTGCCACCTTTTCAAGGGTAGAACCTTCATATTTTGCATAACCTTTTACAGTTTCAATCAAGTTTGGCAAGAGGTCATTTCGACGTTTCAACTGAACATCAATCTGGCTCCAAGCCTCCTTGGTTTGCATACGATTTTTAACCAAACCGTTATAGCTAACAATCACAAAAATAACAATAAGAGCTAAAACTCCAAGAATAATCCAAGTCATTATATAAGTCCTTTCTGCTTTTAGATTAGTACCAGTATATCAAATTTTTAATGATTGTGGTAAAATAAGATGATACTAAAGAAGGAAATAACTATGAAACCAGAAACATTTTACAACTTGCTGGCCGAGCAGAACCTTCCACTTTCGGACCAGCAAAAAGAACAATTTGAACGCTATTTTGAGCTCTTGGTCGAGTGGAATGAAAAGATTAATTTAACAGCCATTACAGATAAGGAAGAAGTTTATCTCAAACATTTTTACGATTCGATTGCACCCATTCTTCAAGGTTTGATTCCAAATGAAACTATCAAACTTCTTGATATTGGAGCCGGGGCAGGATTTCCTAGTCTACCTATGAAAATCCTCTATCCTCAGCTAAATGTAACTATCATTGATTCTCTCAACAAGCGCATCAACTTCCTCAAACTTTTGGCTCAGGAACTGGATTTAGACGATGTTCATTTCTACCATGGACGTGCCGAAGATTTTGCCCAAGACAAAAACTTCCGTGCTCAGTATGATTTTGTAACGGCTCGTGCGGTTGCCCGTATGCAAGTCCTATCTGAATTAACTATTCCCTACCTTAAAGTTGGCGGAAAACTATTGGCACTCAAGGCTAGCAATGCTCCTGAGGAATTATTAGAAGCTAAGAATGCCCTCAACCTCCTTTTTAGTAAAGTCGAAGACAATCTCAGCTACGCCCTACCAAATGGAGATCCGCGCTACATCACAGTGGTGGAAAAGAAAAAAGAAACACCAAATAAATATCCAAGAAAGGCTGGCATGCCCAACAAACGCCCGCTTTAAATTTTTTAGTAAAAAATGTTTACAAAGTTCGGAATTTCTGCTATACTATCACAAGCAAAGGTTTTTAATGTCATCCCGTGAGGTGACGAAGACGCAGAAATATTTAAAACTCTTTAAAGTCTAGATTTTAGAGAAGTCTTACTCTGAGGGCCTATTGCTGTAAAATAATGGGCTCTTTTTTGATGCCCAAAAGTGAGGTTTATATGAAACAAGAATCAACTGTTGATTTGTTACTAGACGTTGACCAACGTCCTTCGGCTGGAAAAGGAATTCTCCTTAGTTTCCAACACGTTTTCGCCATGTTCGGTGCGACCATCTTGGTACCCTTGATTTTGGGAATGCCTGTATCTGTTGCCCTTTTTGCTTCAGGTGTCGGGACACTCATCTATATGATTTCAACTGGATTTAAAGTTCCAGTTTATCTAGGTTCTTCTTTTGCCTTTATCACAGCAATGTCACTGGCTATGAAAGAAATGGGTGGTGATGTATCTGCTGCTCAAACAGGAGTTATCTTGACTGGTTTGGTCTATGTCCTTGTGGCTGCTGGTGTTCGTTTTGCAGGTACAAAATGGATTGATAAACTCTTGCCACCAATCATCATCGGACCTATGATTATCGTTATCGGTCTTGGACTTGCAGGTTCAGCTGTTACCAATGCTGGTCTTGTAGCTGACGGAAATTGGAAAAATGCTCTTGTAGCAGTTGTTACTTTCTTGATTGCTGCCTTTATCAATACAAAAGGAAAAGGCTTCCTACGAATCATTCCATTCCTCTTTGCCATTATCGGTGGTTACCTCTTCGCACTAACACTTGGCTTGGTTGACTTTACACCAGTTCTTAAAGCCAACTGGTTCGAGATTCCTGGTTTCTACTTGCCATTTAATACAGGCGGTGCCTTTAAAGAATACAATCTTTACTTCGGTCCAGAAACCATCGCTATCTTGCCAATCGCTATCGTAACAATTTCTGAACATATCGGAGACCATACTGTTTTGGGTCAAATCTGTGGCCGTCAATTCTTGAAAGAACCAGGTCTTCACCGTACTCTTCTTGGTGACGGTATCGCAACTTCAGTTTCTGCCTTCCTTGGTGGACCAGCCAATACAACTTATGGAGAAAATACAGGGGTTATCGGTATGACTCGTATCGCTTCTGTCTCAGTTATCCGTAACGCTGCCTTCATCGCGATTGCCCTTAGCTTCCTTGGTAAATTCACTGCCTTGATTTCAACCATTCCAAATGCTGTACTTGGTGGTATGTCAATACTTCTCTACGGAGTTATCGCAAGTAATGGTTTGAAAGTCTTGATCAAAGAACGTGTAGACTTCAGTCAAATGCGTAACCTAATCATCGCAAGTGCTATGTTGGTACTTGGACTTGGAGGAGCTATCCTTAAACTTGGTCCAGTTACCCTTTCAGGTACTGCCCTATCAGCCATGACAGGAATCATCTTGAACTTGATCTTACCATACGAAAATAAAGATTAAGAGTCTAAACACATCAAAAAACGAGCATTTCCAATTACGGAAGTGCTCATTTTTCTTCTTTCTAAAAAAGGAAAGCCCTGTGGCCTTCCCTTGTCTTACTTGCGTTTTTTCTTCGCTTTCTTCATTTTGTTAGCCATGCGTTTCATGGACTGTTTCATAGCAAATTCACCGATTTTACCTTTGAGTCCGCCACCAAACAGCTGGCTCATATCTGGCATTCCTGCTCCTCCGAGAGCTGACAGGTCAGGCATACCGCCTTGTCCCATCATTCCTTCAAGGGCAGACATATCCATTCCTCCCATATTTGGCATATTTTTAGGAAGGTTGTTTGGATTGATTCCCATTTGCTTCATCATCTTGTTCATATCTCCAGACATGACACCTTGCATGAGCTGTTTAGCCTGGTTAAAGTCCTTGATAAATTTATTGACTTCGACAAAGGTATTTCCAGAACCTGCAGCGATACGACGGCGACGGCTCGGATTTAACAAATCTGGATTTTCACGTTCTTCAGGTGTCATTGAAGACACAATGGCACGTTTGCGAGCAATCTGGCGTTCATCTACCTTCATGTTTTGAAGGGCTGGATTGTTGGCCATACCTGGAATCATCTTGAGCAAGTCTTCCATTGGCCCCATGTTTTGCACCTGATCCAACTGATCAATGAAATCATTGAAATCAAAGGTGTTTTCACGCATCTTCTCAGCCATTTCAAGGGCTTTTTGCTCATCGTATTCTTGAGAAGCTTTCTCAATCAGAGTGAGCATATCCCCCATACCAAGGATACGGCTAGACATGCGATCTGGGTGGAAGGTCTCAATGTCCGTAATCTTTTCACCTGTACCAGTGAACTTGATTGGTTTTCCGGTAATGTGACGAACAGATAGAGCCGCACCACCACGAGTATCTCCATCAATCTTGGTAAGGATAACCCCAGTCACTTCCAACTGAGCATTAAACTCACGCGCAACATTGGCCGCTTCTTGACCAATCATGGCATCAACCACGAGGAGAATTTCGTTTGGTTGAGCCAATGCTTTTACGTCACGAAGTTCATTCATCAAAAGCTCATCAATCTGCAAACGACCTGCCGTATCAATCAAGACATAATCGTTGTGATTGGCTTGGGCTTGTTCCAAACCTTGACGAACAATCTCAACAGCTGGTAGTTCTGTTCCAAGTGCAAAAACAGGCACATCGATTTGTTGACCCAGAGTTTTCAACTGGTCAATAGCCGCAGGACGGTAAATATCCGCCGCAATCATCAAAGGACGGGCATTTTCTTCTTTCTTGAGTTTGTTGGCCAATTTACCTGCAAAAGTTGTTTTACCAGCCCCCTGCAAACCGACCATCATGATAATTGTCGGAATTTTAGGAGACTTGATAATCTCTGCCGTATCAGAACCTAAAACAGCTGTCAATTCCTCATCAACGATTTTGATAATCTGTTGCGCAGGATTAAGTGTATCAATAACTTCATGTCCGACTGCACGTTCACGAACTTTCTTGATAAAGTCCTTTACAACAGGTAAGGCAACGTCAGCCTCAAGCAAGGCCAAGCGAATCTCTTTGGTTACCTCTTGGACATCAGCCTCAGAGATTTTTCCTTTTTTACGTAAATTTTTAAAGACGTTCTGCAAACGTTCTGTTAAACTTTCAAATGCCATTATTTTCTCCTATTTTTTCAATTCAGTGGAAATCGTCCGAAATGTTGCAAACTCTCTAGTTCTTCGGTTGTGACTTCTTTCATGATTTCATTTGGATATCCCCAACAGCTAAATCCTTCTTTAAGGGCTTGAGGAATAGAATCAGGTGAGAGAATTTGTAGTCGACTAGGAAATGGTTCCTCTGCAGCTAATAATTTACAGGGTATTCCTTTATAGACGACAAGATTTTCCATGATTACTCCCTATTATCAATGCTTGTTAAAATTTCTATCTGCTCCTGCAGAAAGTCATCCTTGGGATAGCGCTCCAAAATCTGGTCAAAAATCTGACTGCGGACAATGTAGTCCGAGTACATGTGCAATTTCATCTCATAATCTTCCAGAATCTTTTCTGTCCGCTTGATATTGTCATAGACAGCCTGACGACTGACACCAAACTCCTCGGCAATCTCAGCAAGGCTGTAATCATCAGCGTAGTAGAGCTCGATATAATTCATTTGCTTATCTGTCAAAAGCGCCGCATAAAATTCAAAGAGCGCATTCATACGATTGGTTTTTTCGATTTCCATAACTTTTATTATACCAAAAAATAGCCTAATCTACCACATTAGCAGGCTAATCCGAGAAGATAGCTAGCAAAAATTTGAAAAAAACAAGAGACTAGCACCAAGTAATTTCCAATTGATAGCTGGCAAAGGGATGTCCCTCTTGATTTTGTAGTTGATAATCTAGTTCAATCTTTTGCCCATCAACTTGATAATGGCTCGTTTGGATGATAAACTCCTGCATGCCCATAGGTGTAGGAATATAGGCTAAACTATCGCTATCCTTTAGAAAGCGCATAATGGTCTTGGGATTGGAAAATCGGCTCATCACCAGTTCTTGACCATGAAATTTAATAACCACTTTTTCCTTTTCCTCATTATAGAAAAGCAGGTAGCTATAATCTCCTTTTTCATGCACTTCCACGTCATAAAGCTGGTCAATCACTTCCAACTGCTCATCAAACTGAATCGTATTTCGCATCCGAATCTTCACATCAAGTCCTCTTTCTTGTCTCTTGTCCTACTATTTTACCAAAAACTCTAGCTTTTTGCTATAATGGTCATATGAACGAAAAAGTATTCCGTGACCCAGTTCACAACTACATCCATGTCAATAATCAAATCATCTATGACTTGATTAATACAAAAGAATTTCAGCGTTTGCGTCGTATCAAACAACTGGGAACGTCCAGTTATACCTTCCACGGTGGAGAACACAGTCGCTTCTCTCACTGTCTTGGAGTCTATGAGAATGCTCGTCGCATCACAGAGATTTTTGAAGAAAAATATACTGAGGAATGGAATCCTGCCGAATCCCTCCTCACCATGACCGCTGCGCTCCTTCATGACCTTGGTCATGGTGCCTATTCCCATACTTTTGAACATCTCTTTGATACAGACCACGAAGCCATTACTCAGGAGATTATCCAAAGTCCTGAAACGGAGATTCACCAAGTCCTGCTACAAGTGGCGCCAGATTTCCCAGAAAAGGTAGCCAGTGTTATTGATCATACCTATCCTAACAAGCAGGTCGTTCAACTCATTTCTAGTCAGATTGATGCAGACCGCATGGACTATCTCTTGCGCGACTCCTATTTTACAGGAGCATCTTATGGGGAATTTGACCTGACTCGGATCTTACGTGTCATTCGTCCTGTCGAAAATGGTATCGCCTTTCAGCGCAATGGCATGCACGCCATCGAAGACTATGTTCTCAGTCGCTACCAGATGTATATGCAGGTTTATTTCCACCCAGCAACACGTGCCATGGAAGTTCTCCTACAGAATCTCCTCAAACGCGCTAAGGAACTCTATCCAGAGGAAAAAGACTTCTTTGCACGAACTTCTCTACATCTCCTACCTTTCTTTGAAAAAAATGTGACCTTGTCTGACTATCTGGCTCTGGATGATGGTGTGATGAATACCTACTTCCAACTCTGGATGACCAGTCCTGACAAGATTCTCGCAGACTTGTCGCAACGCTTTGTCAACCGCAAGGTCTTTAAATCCATTACCTTTTCACAAGAGGACCAAGACAAACTCGCTAGCATGAGAAAATTAGTTGAGGATATCGGCTTTGATCCCGACTACTATACTGCCATTCATAAGAACTTTGACCTCCCTTATGATATCTATCGTCCCGAATCTGAAAATCCACGGACACAGATTGAGATTTTACAAAAAAATGGAGAACTGGCCGAACTCTCTAGCCTGTCTCCTATCGTCCAATCCCTTGCTGGCAGTCGCCACGGAGATAATCGTTTCTATTTTCCAAAAGAAATGTTGGACCAAAACAGTATCTTCGCAAGCATTACCCAGCAATTTTTACACTTGATTGAGAACGATCATTTTACCCCAAATAAGAACGAATAGAGGAAATTTATGAGTATTAAACTAATCGCCGTCGATATCGACGGTACCCTGGTTAACAGTAAAAAGGAAATCACTCCTGAAGTCTTTTCTGCCATCCAAGATGCCAAAGAAGCTGGTGTCAAAGTCGTGATTGCAACTGGCCGCCCTATCGCAGGTGTTGCCAAACTTCTGGACGACTTGCAGTTGAGAGACGAGGGTGACTATGTAGTTACCTTCAACGGTGCCCTTGTCCAAGAAACTGCTACAGGACATGAGATTATCAGCGAATCCTTGACTTATGAGGATTATCTGGATATGGAATTCCTCAGTCGCAAGCTCGGTGTCCACATGCACGCTATTACTAAGGACGGTATCTATACTGCCAATCGCAATATCGGAAAATACACAGTGCACGAATCAACCCTCGTCAGCATGCCTATCTTCTACCGTACACCTGAAGAAATGGCTGACAAGGAAATCGTCAAGTGTATGTTCATCGATGAGCCTGAGATTCTCGATGCTGCGATTGAAAAGATACCAGCCGAATTTTATGAGCGCTACTCCATCAACAAATCTGCTCCTTTCTACCTCGAACTCCTTAAAAAGAGTGTAGACAAGGGTTCAGCTATTACCCACTTAGCTGAAAAACTCGGATTGACCAAAGATGAAACCATGGCTATCGGTGACGAAGAAAATGACCGTGCCATGCTGGAAGTCGTTGGCAACCCAGTTGTCATGGAAAACGGAAATCCAGAAATCAAAAAAATCGCCAAATACATAACTAAATCTAACGATGAATCCGGCGTTGCCCATGCCATCCGTACATGGGTACTGTAAAAGGGTATGAATAGACGAAAACCGCTCAGCTGAGCGGTTTTTTCCAAATCAAGAATTTTCTATACCATCATTTTTTTAAATGATCAAGGCAGGTAACTCACTATGAAATAAGCTAAATTACCAATCACTTGATGATCCACCAGCATCAAAACCACCACCTGACCAATCACTTGATGATCCACCAGCATCAAAACCACCACCTGACCAATCATCACTCGACCAAGGCGATGAGGAATCACTACTACTCTCATTATGATACTCATCTGAATTTTTAATATGGTAAGCTGTTAATGCTTTTTGTGACCAAGAACCATCATTTATAAAATCTTTATCATCAGGGTATAATTTATCCTTACCATAATAGAATTTATTAGATCTCCGTTTCCTACCCGAAACCCTACCTTCTGTAAGAAAAAGTACCACAAAAGAAATCATAAAAATTACACCGAAATGATCAAGAATTTCTACTACTAGTTCCCATATAGCTTTAGGGACTTCATAAAAATAATTTCTCTCAACTACAGGTGCATCAGCTAAGTCATAATCTTGATTGGATATGTTTTGGATTATATCAATCACAGCTCCATCATAGTCTTTGGCTCGCATCTTATCACGAGAGGCATCTAAGATTTCCCTAGCTTTTGTATCAGTCAATATAGTAGCTAGGTTATTAGAAGTCTCAATACGAAACTTTCTATCTTTTATAGCAATCAATAATAATGCACCCTTATTTGAATCCGAATAGCCAATTTTCCAAGATCTGGCAATCGTATTGGCTGACTTTTCTAAAGATTCACCATTTAAACTCTCAACAATATAAATACCAATTTGAGTATCCGATTTACCATTTAATTCTATTAGTTTATCTGAAACAACCTCTGATAAATAATGGTTTGGATCATAAATACCATTAGAAGGCCTATCTGGTATCACTAGATCTGCGTGAGTTGGTCCAATGAAAAATAACAGGATTGTAAAAAAAGACATTAAGATTAAAACTATTTTTTTCATCATAAAAGTCGGACCTTCTTTCTTTTAAAAATTTGCAATTTCAATAAGAATGAGAATAAATGATATTCTTTTTAAAATAGAATACTTCGATAAAGTCATCTTTCTATCAATCTATTGTATATGGTAGTTTCATTATAAGTTATTTATCTCACTTAATCAACGTAAAATATAGGAAAATTTGTTCTAAGTTTTTATTAAAACTATTATCTCTTAGTAATGAATACTAGCTTCGAACCTGACCATTAAATCAAGCTTTCTCCATCGTTTTCATACTGGAATGAAGATAGATGCAATTGGCACTATGGCAAGTAATAACTGTGCTAGAAGGTTATTAAGACCACGGGTAAAGAGATTAATTCCATACATTAAGAACCATAAGAACAAACTAACATTCAAAAAGTTCTGCTTGAAGCACCTCACCAATCCTTAGCGATTGGTTGCTTTTTATTGTAAAACTAACTGATTTCATAATAAACTGCTTTCTTACTATCTTAACTATATAGGGAGATTTTTTCTAGTTCGAATTAGAGAAAACTTTTCTGCCTCGATTGGTAAAGAACAGTAATACAAATGTCCATACCTACTTTCAACTAAATTCTCCTCCTTCCATAGTCCATTTCTATTTAAAAATTCTATATCGTCGGAAACAATCGTTACCCATGAATTTGGTTTATCTAAATTATCATCACTTCGTTGAAAAATATCCCATTTTTGTTCATTAAACCAAATATAATCTATAATTTTATATTTTTTTTCAACCTGTTTCTCTGTCAAATATTTTCTATATTGTTTCAACTCTGAATCAAATAATTTATAACCATTATTCTCTGATAAAGGATCATAGGAAATCAAATAATATCCTGTACTATCACAATCAAAGTATTGATGTTCAATTCCATCAACCACTATGTATAATTTATCCATCATCCCTCCACGTAATACATTTTACCATAGTTACAACTACAAACTATCAGGGCTTACGTCACTCATTTCCTGACTCCGTCTGTTCTATATTTTGTTCATTCTCCCGTTTCTCATTGAAATCTTTAAATGTTTTATCAATGACCCTCTTAACTCCATTCCAGAAATATGGTAAGGGTAATTTTGACTCTCCTTACTTGAAGTTTGACTTTGTGTACTTTCTTCAGTTGA
>CAURCY010000049.1:0-11615 GCA_963523355.1 uncultured Streptococcus sp. | reverse complement strand
GATAACCCTGTTAGCGAAGAAGAACAAAAAGCGCATCCGGATGCGAAAAACAACTACCAAACAGCCCTAGAAGCAGCTAAAACAATCAAGACAGATATGAAAATCGTGCCAGTTAAAACCCTACAAGATGCAATTGATTACTTGAAAAACAATCCCTAGTTTTTAAGTGAAGTTTCCAAACTAGCGCACAAACAGAGAAGATGGTATAATAGTCAAATGGTTCAATTATTATTCACTCTAAGCAGTCACATGCTCTTTATTTATGTGAGTTTTTACCTTTTAAAGAATCTTGTTAGATGGGAAAAGGTTTTAAAAGTGACAACTGAGAATACAGGAAAAGTTCGTTTACTAGTAGCTTTTTTCAGCATTGTAATGGGCTACATCATGAGTTCTTTCTTTATCAGCCTATATCAGTTGTGGCAAGAAGCGCTTAGAGGATTATTATAAAATCAAGAGTAAAGGAAATAAGTATGGAAAAAATTGTGGTTCAAGGTGGCGATAATCGTCTGGTAGGAAGTGTTACGATCGAAGGAGCAAAGAATGCAGTCTTACCCTTGTTGGCAGCGACTATTCTAGCAAGTGAAGGAAAGACCGTCTTGCAGAATGTTCCTATCTTGTCAGATGTTTTCACTATGAATCAGGTGGTTCGTGGTTTGAATGCCAAGGTGGATTTTAATGAAGAAGCTCATCTTGTTGAGGTGGACGCGACTGGCGATATCACTGAGGAAGCTCCTTACAAATATGTCAGCAAGATGCGGGCATCCATCGTTGTCTTGGGGCCAATCCTTGCCCGTGTAGGTCATGCCAAGGTATCCATGCCAGGTGGTTGTACGATTGGTAGCCGTCCTATTGATCTTCATTTGAAAGGTCTAGAAGCTATGGGGGCTAAGATTAGTCAGACAGCTGGTTATATCGAAGCCAAGGCTGATCGCTTACATGGAGCTCATATCTATATGGACTTCCCAAGTGTTGGTGCTACGCAGAACTTGATGATGGCAGCGACTCTAGCTGATGGGGTGACAGTGATTGAAAATGCTGCGCGTGAGCCTGAGATTGTTGACCTAGCCATTCTCCTCAATGAAATGGGAGCTAAGGTTAAGGGTGCTGGTACAGAGACCATTACCATTACCGGTGTTGAGAAACTTCATGGTACGACTCATAATGTAGTCCAAGACCGTATCGAAGCAGGAACCTTTATGGTAGCTGCTGCCATGACTGGTGGTGATGTCTTGATTAAAGACGCTGTTTGGGAGCACAACCGTCCCTTGATTGCCAAATTGCTTGAAATGGGAGTGGAAGTGACAGAGGAGACTGAAGGAATTCGAGTTCGCTCTCAACTAGAAAATCTAAAAGCTGTTCATGTGAAAACCTTGCCCCACCCAGGTTTTCCAACAGATATGCAGGCTCAATTTACAGCCTTGATGACCGTCGCAAAAGGGGAATCAACTATGGTGGAGACAGTTTTCGAAAATCGTTTCCAACATCTAGAAGAAATGCGTCGCATGGGCTTGCACTCTGAGATTATCCGTGATACAGCTCGTATTGTTGGTGGTCAAGCTTTGCAGGGAGCAGAAGTTCTTTCAACTGACCTTCGTGCCAGCGCAGCCTTGATTTTGACAGGTTTGGTAGCACAAGGAGAAACTGTAGTTGGTAAATTGGTTCACTTGGATAGAGGTTACTACCGTTTCCATGAGAAGTTGGCGCAGCTAGGTGCTAAGATTCAGCGGATTGAGGCAAGTGATGAAGATGAATAAGAAATCAAGCTACGTAATCAAGCGTTTACTTCTAGTCATTTTGGTACTGTTTTTAGGTGCTCTAGCCCTAGGTATCGGCTTAATGGTAGGTTATGGAATCTTGGGCAAGGGTCAAGATCCATGGGCTATCCTGTCTCCAGCAAAATGGCAGGAATTGATTCATAAATTTACAGGAAATTAGGCTGGAGAACCAGTCTTTTTCTAGAGATAAGGAGAAAAATGGATAAAAAAACAAGACAGACACTGATCGGACTGCTAGTGTTATTGCTTTTATCTGCAGGGAGCTATTATATCAAGCAGATGCAGTCGACATCTAATAGTCCCAAAACCAAGGTTAGTCAGAAAAAACAAGCTTCTGAAGCTCCTAGTCAAGAATTGGCAGAAAGTGTCTTAACAGATGCAGTCAAGAGTCAAATAAAAGGGAGTCTGGAGTGGAATGGCTCAGGTGCTTTTATCGTCAATGGTAATAAAACAAATCTAGATGCCAAGGTTTCAAGTAAGCCCTACGCTGATAACAAAACAAAGACAGTGGGCAAGGAAACAGTACCAACCGTAGCTAATGCCCTCTTGTCTAAGGCTACTCGCCAGTACAAGAATCGTGAAGAAACTGGGAATGGTTCGACTTCATGGACTCCTCCAGGCTGGCATCAGGTTAAGAATCTAAAGGGGTCTTATACCCATGCGGTCGATAGAGGTCACTTGTTAGGCTATGCCTTAATCGGTGGCTTGGATGGTTTTGATGCCTCGACAAGCAATCCTAAAAACATTGCTGTTCAGACAGCCTGGGCAAATCAGGCACAGGCCGAGGATTCGACTGGTCAAAACTACTATGAAAGCATGGTACGTAAAGCCTTGGACCAAAACAAGCGTGTCCGTTACCGTGTAACCCTTTATTACGCTTCAAATGAGGACTTAGTTCCTTCAGCTTCACAGATTGAAGCCAAGTCTTCAGACGGAGAATTGGAATTCAATGTTCTAGTTCCCAATGTTCAAAAGGGGCTTCAACTGGATTACCGAACTGGAGAAGTAACGGTCACTCAGTAAAAGATAAGATAAACTCCTATGTCACTTGTGGATGTAGGGGTTCTTTTTTGGACAATTTAAGTAGGACTAGAATAGACACTGATACTCAATGAAAATCAAAGTGCAAACTAGGAAGCTAGCCGTAGGTTGCTTAAAGCACAGCTTTGAGGTTGCAGATGAAGCTGATGTGGTTTGAAGAAATCTTCGAAGAGTATGAGAAAAAATAATATGTACTGGACTAAATTTTGTGATATAATAAAGGATAAGTTACTATTTTAGGAGAAGAACTATGGAAGACCCAAGTAGTCAGAATTTGTTGCTACAATTTGTTTTATTGTTTATCTTGACGGTATTAAATGCCTTTTTCTCAGCTACAGAAATGGCCATGGTGTCACTAAACCGTGCGCGTGTTGAACAAAAGGCAGAAGAAGGAGATAGACGCTATATCCGTCTGCTGAAGGTACTAGAAAATCCTAACCACTTTTTATCAACCATTCAAGTAGGGATTACCCTGATTACGATCTTATCAGGGGCGAGTTTGGCAGAAACTCTGGGACGAGAAATTGCATCTTGGCTTGGAAATGGCGAAACAGCTTATGCCGTTGCAAGTTTTCTATCTTTAGCATTTTTGACTTATATTTCCATCGTTTTTGGGGAATTATACCCTAAGAGAATCGCTCTTAATCTAAAGGATGCCTTGGCGATTCGTACAGCGCCAGTTATCATTGGGCTGGGGAAACTAGTTAGTCCCTTTGTTTGGCTCTTATCTGCATCTACCAATCTCTTGAGTCGCTTGACTCCGATGACCTTTGACGATGCTGACGAAAAAATGACCCGTGATGAAATTGAGTACATGTTGACAAATAGTGAAGAAACACTAGATGCTGACGAAATTGAGATGTTACAAGGGATTTTTTCACTAGATGAACTGATGGCCAGAGAAGTCATGGTTCCTCGAACGGATGCCTTTATGGTCGATATTCAGGATGATAGTCAAACCATCATCCAAAGTATTTTAAAACAAAATTATTCTCGTATCCCTGTCTATGATGGGGATAAGGACAATGTGATTGGGATCATTCACACCAAGAGTCTCCTTAAGGCGGGCTTTGTGGACGGTTTTGACAATATTGTTTGGAAGAAAATCTTACAAGATCCACTTTTTGTTCCTGAAACTATTTTTGTGGATGACTTATTAAAAGAACTGCGCAATACTCAAAGACAAATGGCAATCTTGCTAGATGAATACGGTGGGATGGCTGGTTTGGTGACACTTGAAGACCTCTTAGAGGAAATCGTTGGGGAAATCGATGACGAAACAGATAAGGCTGAAATCGAAGTTCATAAAATTGGAGAAGATACTTATATTGTTCAAGGTACCATGAATCTCAATGATTTTAATGACTACTTTGATGTTGAACTGGAAAGTGATGACGTTGATACCATCGCTGGTTATTATTTGACAGGAGTTGGGACCATTCCAACGACTGAGAAACTCAGTTATGAATTAGTCAGCCAAAACAAACAGCTTATCCTAACCAATGATAAAGTGAAAAATGGACGTGTTACCAAGGTAAAAGTCCAAATCACAGAATTCGAAATTGAAGAAGAAACAGAATAAACTAGAGGCTTTTGTCACCAGGTGTGACGAAGCTTTTTCAGTTGATTTCATACTCTTCGAAAATCAAATTCAAACCGCGTCAACGTCGCCTTGCCGTACGCAAGTACAGCCTGCGGCTAGTTTCCTAGTTTGCTCTTTGATTTTCATTGAGTATCAAAAGATTGTCTCCTAAAAAGAAGTCTGCCCCAAATTCACCCCAAAAGTTTTTGTAAGTTATATGTATTTATCCGAAGAAAATAAAAAAAGCCCTTTAAACTGGGCTTTCTGTTTAAATGAAACCTGAAAAAATCAAGTTATAGAAGGCGGTAGACGGATTTGAACCGACGATCAAGCTTTTGCAGAGCCGTGCCTTACCACTTGGCTATACCGCCTTAACGTTTATTATTATACCTTGAAAATGATTTTCAGTCAATAGCTTTTTCAGATTTTTTGTATCAATAAGCCTAAATATTCTGAAAATTCGTTTACTTTTCTTGAAATCTATGATATAATTGATGATAACCTATACTTTATTTATAAGAGGAGTAAATAAATGAAAAAAAGTCAAGTGCTTGCTGTAGCGGGAGCTACCTTATTAGCGTCAGGAGTTCTAGCTGCGTGTTCAAACACTAGTTCAAATAATGCTAAACTAGCAAAAGATTACCAATATGTTTATCAAACAGATCCAGAAACCTTGGATTATATCGTCAGCAATATCGATTCAACATCATTCGTCACAACAAATGCTGTAGATGGTTTGTTGGCTAATGATAAATATGGTAACTTGGTTCCTTCTATTGCTGAATCATGGACAGTTTCAAAAGATGGTTTGACTTATACCTATAAAATCCGTAAGGATGCTAAATGGGTTACAGCAGAGGGAGAAGAATACGCTCCTGTAACTGCTAAAGACTTCGTTACTGGTTTGAAACATGCCGTAGATGGAAAATCAAAAGGACTTTCAATCGTTAGCTCTTCTATTAAGGGATTAGAACCCTATATCAAGGGTGAAACAAGCGATTTTTCAACCGTTGGAGTAAAAGCACTTGATGATCAAACACTAGAATATACCTTGAACCAGCCAGAAACTTTCTGGAATGATAAGACCACTAGTGGTGTTTTGATGCCGGTTAATGAAGAATTCTTAACTTCAAAAGGTGAAGGTTTTGGTGCCCCAACCGATGCTAACTCTATTCTTTATAACGGTCCATTTGTCTTAAAATCTGTAACTCCAAAATCATCTATCGAGATGGCTAAAAATGATGCTTACTGGGACAAAGAAAATGTAAAAATTGAGAACGTTAAGTTCACTTTCTGGGATGGTAAGGACCAAGATGTGATTGCTAAAGGTTTTGCTGATGGTCAATATAGCAAGGCTCGTATCTTCCCTACAAGTTCTACATATGAAAAATATGCAGCTGACTTTAAAGATAACATTTACTTTAATGAACCAGGAGCGGGTGTTGCAACTGTCAGCTTGAATTATGGCCGTACAACCTATAACCACACTGCCAAAACAAGTGATACCCAAAAGACATCTACTCAGAAAGCATTGCTAAACAAGGAATTCCGTCAAGCCTTGAACTTTGCTGTCGATCGCAATTCTTACTCAGCTCAAACAAATGGTACTGATGGAGCTGCAGTAGCCATCCGTAATACGTTTGCACCTTATAATCTTCAAGTTGGTAAGAAAACATTTGGTGAATTGGTACAAGATAGCTTGGCTAAGACAAATTCTTCTACTTGGTCAAACGTATCTCTAGCAGATTCTCAAAATGGCCTTTACAATGAAGAAAAAGCTAAAGAAGTCTTTGCTAAAGCAAAATCAAGTCTACAAGCTGAAGGTGTTGAATTCCCAATCCACTTGGATGCCTTGGTTATCCAAGAATCAACAGCGGTTGTAAACCGTGTTCAATCATTGAAACAATCAATTGAAAAAGTATTGGGTTCAGATAATGTTGTTGTAGACTTACAACAAATGACTCAAGCGGAAGCTTTACCAATTTCATTTAGCGCTCCAACAGCTAAAGAGCAAGACTGGGATATCCATACCTTGCTAGGATGGAACCCTGACTATCAAGATCCTTCTACTTTCTTGGATCAATTCGTCCTTAAGGGAGGAAGCACTCGTCTTTACCTTGGTATTGACCAAAACACAGATGCATCAGTAGTAAGCAAACTTGGTTTAGCTGACTATGGAAAATTACTTGATGACGCAAACAGCGAAAACCAAGATGTTCAAAAACGTTATGAAAAATACGCGGTGGCACAAGCTTGGTTGACTGATAATGCTTTGACAATTCCAGTAATGGCTTCTCCTAAAGAAACAGCGGTTTCATATGTTTCAAAAGTTCTACCATTTAGCTCTTCATATTCAGTAGCCGGCCTTAAAGGTGAAAATTCAGGATACTTGAAGTACACTGAAGTTGGTGAAAAAGCAATCACCAAAGAAGAGTATGAAAAAGCTCGTGAAAAATGGTTGAAAGAAAAGACTGAGTCAAATGAGAAAGCTCAAAAAGAATTGGCAAGTCATGTGAAGTAAATAATTTTCAATAGAACTTTCTCTCCATGAGGAGAAGGTTCTTTTGGGATTTTTAAAGGAAATGATATGAAAAAATATATTTTTATGCGTGTTTTGCGGTCATTGGTTTCTATCTTCTTAGTAACAACCTTGACTTACACGATTATCTATACAATGGTTCCTCGAAAATTGATTTTCAAACAGGATACCAACTATAACAAGATTGCGACAACTGCTGATAAACGTGATAACTATGAGAATACTGTTTATGAGCGTATGGGCTATATCGAGTACTACGATACCAAAGAGTTGCAAGAAAAAGCTAGCCAGATGGATGCTTCTGTAACAGTTGAAGCCAATGACACCAACAAGGCTATCTATGAAAAATACATCAAACAAATCGGTCATGGTTGGACCTTGGGAGAATTTACTGAAAGTGGCCAATTCTACGCTACTCGTGAAATCCCAATTTTTGAACGTGTTTTCAAATTCTATGCTAACTTGATTGACATTGATCATACAAATAAAATTCAAGACCCTGAAAATCCAGACTTGAAACGTTACCTTCGTTTTGAAAATGATCCAGCTATCGGATGGTCCTTGGTCGGTTCAGGAACAAAACACAAATATCTCTTGTACTTCAACAGTCAGTTCCCATTTGTGCATCAAAACTTTGTGAACATTAATTTAGGTGACTCTTATCCAACCTATGCTAATAGCCCTGTTTTACAGGTTATTACTCAGGGACAAGGACAAACAAAAACATCTCAAGTTCAGTTCCCAACAGGTAAGAAAACTTCTTCTGTAAATATTTACTCAAGAACCTATAAATCACCTAGTCAGGCTGACTCTCGTGAAGTAGCTAACTACGGAAAAGATGATCCTTATACGGCTACTGAAAGTAACTACCAATATCCTTCAATGATTGCCAGCTCTGCTGTTATTGGATTGATCGGTTTGGTGATTTCTTATGCGATTGCCGTGCCACTTGGTTCAGCTATGGCTCGCTTCAAGAATACTTGGATTGATAGCTTCTCAACAGGGTTTTTGACCTTCTTGATGGCCCTTCCAACCATTGCCTTGGTTTACATTGTTCGTTTGATTGGATCATCAATTGGTCTTCCAGATTCATTCCCTATTTTGGGTGCTGGAGATTGGCGTTCGTATGTTTTACCAGCAGTGATTCTTGGTTTGTTGGGTGCTCCTGGTACAGCTATTTGGATTCGTCGTTACATGATTGACTTGCAATCACAGGACTTTGTTCGTTTTGCTCGTGCAAAAGGTTTGTCTGAAAAAGAAATTTCAAACAAACACATCTTTAAAAATGCCATGGTTCCGCTGGTTTCAGGAATTCCTGGTGCCGTTATCGGGGTTATCGGTGGTGCAACCCTTACTGAAACAGTCTTCGCCTTCCCAGGTATGGGTAAAATGTTGATTGACTCTGTAAAAGCATCTAATAACTCTATGGTCGTTGGTCTTGTCTTCATCTTTACATGTATTTCTATCTTCTCACTTCTTTTGGGAGATATTTGGATGACTATTATTGACCCACGTATTAAATTGACTGAGAAAGGAGGCAAATAATGTCTACAATCGATAAAGAAAAATTTCAGTTTGTAAAACGTGACGATTTTGCCTCTGAAGCTATTGATGCGCCAGCTTATTCATACTGGGGTTCAGTGTTTAGACAATTTATGAAGAAGAAATCAACTGTAGTCATGTTGGGAATCTTGGTAGCTATCATTTTGATGAGTTTCATCTACCCAATGTTTTCTAAGTTTGATTTCAATGATGTCAGCAAAGTGAACGATTTTAGTGCTCGTTATATTAAGCCAAATGCTGAGCATTGGTTCGGTACTGACAGTAACGGTAAATCGCTCTTTGACGGTGTTTGGTTCGGAGCTCGTAACTCTATCCTCATTTCTGTGATTGCGACAGTGATTAACTTGGTTATCGGTGTCTTTGTCGGTGGTATTTGGGGAATTTCGAAATCAGTAGACCGTGTGATGATGGAAGTTTATAACGTCATCTCAAACATCCCATCTCTTTTGATTGTCATTGTCTTGACTTACTCAATCGGAGCTGGATTCTGGAATCTGATTTTTGCAATGAGTGTAACAACATGGATTGGGATTGCCTACTCAATTCGTATCCAAATCATGCGTTACCGTGACTTAGAGTACAACCTTGCTTCACGCACACTCGGAACTCCAACATACAAAATTGTCATTAAAAATATCATGCCACAATTGGTATCTGTTATTGTTACGACTACATCACAAATGCTTCCAGCATTTATCTCCTATGAAGCCTTTCTGTCATTCTTTGGACTTGGATTGCCTATTACAGTACCAAGTTTAGGTCGATTGATTTCAGATTATTCACAGAACGTAACAACAAATGCATACCTCTTCTGGATTCCATTGACAACTTTGGTCTTGGTATCCTTGTCACTTTTCGTAGTTGGTCAAAACCTAGCGGATGCTAGTGATCCACGTACACATAGATAGGAGTAGACATGACAAAAGAAAGTAATGTAATTTTGACTGCTCGCGATATTGTCGTGGAATTTGACGTTCGTGACAAAGTATTGACAGCCATTCGCGGCGTTTCCCTTGAACTAGTTGAAGGAGAAGTATTAGCCTTGGTAGGTGAGTCAGGATCAGGGAAATCTGTTTTGACAAAGACTTTCACAGGTATGCTTGAAGAAAATGGTCGCATTGCCCAAGGAAGTATTGACTACCGTGGTCAGGACTTGACAGCCTTGTCTTCTCACAAGGATTGGGAACAAATTCGTGGCGCTAAGATTGCGACTATCTTCCAAGATCCAATGACTAGTTTGGACCCAATTAAAACAATTGGTAGTCAGATTACAGAAGTTATTGTAAAACACCAAGGAAAAACAGCTAAAGAAGCGAAAGAATTGGCCATTGACTACATGAATAAGGTTGGGATTCCAGATGCAGATAGACGTTTTGATGAATACCCATTCCAATATTCTGGAGGAATGCGTCAACGTATCGTTATTGCGATTGCCCTTGCCTGCCGACCTGATGTCTTGATCTGTGATGAGCCAACAACTGCCTTGGATGTAACCATCCAAGCACAGATTATTGATTTGCTGAAATCTTTACAAAACGAGTACCATTTCACAACAATCTTTATCACCCATGACCTTGGTGTGGTAGCAAGTATTGCGGATAAGGTAGCAGTTATGTATGCAGGAGAAATCGTTGAGTATGGAACTGTTGAGGAAGTCTTCTATGACCCTCGCCATCCATATACATGGAGTCTCTTGTCTAGCTTGCCTCAGCTTGCTGATGATAAAGGGGATCTTTACTCAATCCCAGGAACACCTCCGTCACTTTATACTGACCTGAAAGGGGATGCCTTTGCCTTGCGTTCTGACTATGCAATGCAAATTGACTTCGAACAAAAAGCTCCTCAATTCTCAGTATCAGAGACACATTGGGCTAAAACTTGGCTACTTCATGAGGATGCTCCAAAAGTAGAAAAACCAGCTGTGATTGCAAATCTCCATGATAAGATTCGTGAAAAAATGGGATTTGCCCATCTGGCTGACTAGGAGGAAGGAAATGTCTGAAAAATTAGTAGAAATCAAAGATTTAGAAATTTCCTTCGGTGAAGGAAGTAAGAAGTTTGTCGCGGTTAAAAATGCTAACTTCTTTATCAACAAGGGAGAAACTTTCTCGCTTGTAGGTGAGTCAGGTAGTGGGAAAACAACTATTGGTCGTGCCATCATCGGTCTTAATGATACAAGTAATGGGGATATCATTTTTGATGGTCAAAAGATTAATGGTAAGAAATCGCGTGAACAAGCTGCAGAATTGATTCGTCGTATCCAGATGATTTTTCAAGATCCTGCCGCAAGTTTGAATGAACGTGCGACTGTTGATTATATTATTTCTGAAGGTCTTTACAATCATCATCTGTTCAAGGATGAAGAAGAACGTAAAGAGAAAGTTAAAAATATTATCCGTGAAGTGGGGCTTCTTGCTGAGCACTTGACTCGTTACCCTCATGAATTCTCAGGTGGTCAACGTCAACGTATCGGTATTGCCCGTGCCTTGGTCATGCAACCAGACTTTGTTATTGCGGATGAGCCCATTTCAGCCTTGGACGTTTCTGTGCGTGCTCAAGTCTTGAACTTGCTCAAAAAATTCCAAAAAGAACTTGGTTTGACCTATCTCTTCATCGCCCATGACTTGTCTGTCGTTCGCTTTATTTCAGATCGTATCGCAGTTATTTACAAGGGTGTTATTGTAGAGGTTGCAGAAACAGAAGAATTGTTTAACAATCCAATTCATCCATATACTCAAGCTTTGCTTTCAGCGGTACCAATCCCAGACCCAATCTTGGAACGCAAGAAGGTCTTGAAGGTTTACGACCCAAGTCAACACGACTATGAGACTGATAAGCCATCTATGGTAGAAATCCGTCCAGGTCACTATGTTTGGGCTAACCAAGCCGAATTAGCGCGTTACCAACAAGGGTTAAACTAATAATGGTTTTATAATTTCCATATCAATTTTTATGGGAATTATAAACCTTTTTTTGTTGGACTGATTTGAAAAAATCTTTGAAAGTATCCTGAAAGAATTTTCGAAAAATTTTAAAAAATTCTGAAATATTCTTGACAGCTGATGAAAAAGGTGGTAAGATAGGAAACATCAAAAAAGAAAGCAGAAAAAGAAAT
>CAURCY010000048.1:0-12066 GCA_963523355.1 uncultured Streptococcus sp. | reverse complement strand
AAGTTAAAAGATTTGGAAGAAACAGTAGACTAGTTACCAAACGATAGCATCTCTTAGGGGATGCTATTTTTTAAAACTAACATCTTGAATAATTTTTTAAGGTCAGTTCAGGGGCAAAAAACGACATTTGGGCTTTCCTTTTAGCGAAAAGGCTTTCTCTATGATATAATAGTTTCATGATTACAACAGTACCTATAAAAAATGAAAAAGACATCGCAGTACCGGATAAAACAGTTCTCGTATTAGGCTATTTTGACGGTATTCATAAGGGACATCAGAAGCTTTTTGAAGTAGCTAGCAAGGCTTCGATGAAAGATTATCTACCAGTTGTCGTGATGACCTTTACAGAGTCCCCCAAGCTCGCTTTGCAACCTTACAAGCCAGAATTAATGCTTCATATTGTTAGCCATGAAGAACGAGAACATAAGATGAAATGGCATGGAGTAGAGGCTCTTTTCTTACTTGACTTTAGTAGTAAATTTGCTAGTTTAACGGGTCAAGAGTTCTTTGATACCTATGTTAGAGCATTAAAACCAGCGATTATTGTAGCGGGATTTGATTACACGTTTGGTTCTGATAAGAAAACTGCGGATGATTTGAAGGACTATTTTGATGGAGAAATCATCATTGTTCCTCCTGTTGAGGATGAAAAGGGGAAAATTAGTTCTACTCGTATTCGTCAAGCTATTCTTGATGGAGATGTCAGAGAAGCTGGTCAGTTACTTGGCACTCCTCTACCATCACGTGGAATGGTTGTTCATGGGAATGCTCGTGGACGGACTATCGGTTACCCAACAGCAAACTTAGTTTTAAGAGATCGAACCTATATGCCAGCAGATGGTGTTTACGTAGTCGATATTGAAGTGCAGCGTAAAAGATATCGTGGAATGGCGAGTGTCGGGAAAAATGTTACTTTCGATGGAGAAGAGCCACGTTTTGAAGTCAATATTTTTGATTTTTCAGATGACATTTACGGTGAAACAGTTATTGTCTACTGGTTAGACCGTGTCCGAGAAATGGTCAAATTTGACTCCGTTGAAGAACTGGTAGATCAACTCCAGAAAGATGAAGAAATTGCTCGGAATTGGAAGGATGGAGATTCTGTCATTTAAAGGTCTCAGGTATAGAAAACGTCTGAAAAAGCTATTAGATGGATTAGTTATTTTGGTAGTAGTTTTGATAGTTTGATACAAAGCACTTTCAGTCCTCCTAGTTTCCTATTTTAGTAACTGTTTATGTTCAAATTATAGACGAGGCTTTATTATGCAAACGCAAGAAGAAATGAATGTTCTGGTACCCGAAAAATTAGCAGAAATTGAGCGTGATTTCGATGTCACAGTTTTGTGGGCTATTGAGTCTGGTAGTCGTGCATGGGGCTTTGAGTCTCCCGATAGTGACTTTGATGTACGATTTATCTACAAACACAAGCAAGAGTTTTATCTCCGTTTGAATGAACAGCGCGATGTTATCGAGCTACCAATTGACGATACTTGGGATGTGAGTGGCTGGGATTTAGACAAGACTTTAAAACTCCTTTATAAGTCTAATCCTACACTGTTTGAATGGTTACAGTCTCCAATTGTTTATCAACAAACGGATTTTATTGAGCGCATACGTCCTCTTGCCAACCAGTATTTTTCTGAGAAAAAAATGCTGTACCATTACTTGAACACTGCAAGAACTCAAATGAATAAGTATCTTTCAGGAGACAAGGTCAAACCTAAAAAGTATTTCTATGCGCTGCGTCCTATTTTGGCTTGTCGCTGGATTGAAAAATACCATTCTGTTCCACCGATTTTGTTTGATGATTTGGTCAAAGAATTACTTCCGTCTCAAATGCAGGAGCATGTTTCAAGCTTGCTAGACATTAAGATAAATGGGCCTGAAGGTATGGAAATTGATCCGATAATGCCAATTCAAGATTATATTTTAGCTAATATCCAAGAATTTGATGCCTATGTTCAAAGTGTTACCGAGGTGAAGAAAGACTGGAAAGCTCTAAATCAATTTTTTCTTGAAGAATTAGGGCATGACTGAGGTTGTTTATGGGTAAATGGACATGTAAATGCGGGCAAGCGATGAACGACCATAGGTCGCCCGATTCAAATGCTTATTCAGTTTACTCGGATGAGTTGTTAGTAGAAATCATGAATAAAAAAGATGGTAATGATTCAATTTCTTATGAAGACATTTCAGAGGCGTCATTTTATATGTGGAAGTGCCCTGAATGCGGTAGTTTCATGGTTTTTGGCGAAGACGGAGATGGAGATCGCTTTACTTTTTATGAACGTCAAGAGGTAGAAAAAATCGGGCCTCTCTTTGATCCATATCAAGAGTTAAATCTTGTTGTGGTTGAGTTTCAAGAGGGAGGGAATGGCTATACTTATATCTGTGATGACCCAAATATCCATATTGGGCATGCTGTTATTGTCCCAGTAGGAAAGGAAAATACTGAAAAAACTGCATTAGTTGTGCAGAAGTATCATGCCCTACCAAAGGATATCACTTTTCCTGTTGAAAAGTTAAAATGTGTCATTCGTAGGTATTCATATTTCAACCCATTTACTTCGAAAATCGTTTGTAGAAATTTAATTAAGCTGGGAAGAATTCTTGATGTTTGCTCTAAAAACGCTAACCCCAACTCTCAGCAAACATATTATAGTATCAAAACTCCTTTAGGCTATTTCTGGTTAGAATTAAATGGAGTTCCTATTCCAATGAAAATTACACAAATTCAAGTCAGCGATAAAAAGTACCAAGTAGACAGCGCCCTTTATATAAAGCCTTCAGATATTAACTGTAGAAGATTCTATGAACTGGAGTTGTGTGCTGATTTTGATATTGATGCCTCGAGATGGATCGATGTTCTCTCGGATGAAAACGTTTGGGGTAATAGCTGGGAACTAAATGGCCTTCAATTTGGGATTACTGCAGGGGAGTCTCCAGAATTTGAAGACGAAGTTGTTGCAAGAAAATATAGTCGTATTCCACTTTATTATGACTGGCACCCTGAATTTGAAGATTATTATGGATTCAGCTTAGCTTGGAAAAAATACGAGTCTGATAGCGATTTGTCGATAGATTTTTATACAACATAAGAAAGTTATAAAACATCAAAAATGACATCTTACTATAGACTATTTAATAAAAAACGAACAGGCTCTTTTTCTGTCATTCAGAAGAGAACTTGTTCGTTTTAACTTTTATGGTCTTAGCTTGCTTTTTTAAAACACGCGATATACGTATGGATTTTCTGGTTTATCAACTTTGGTAAAGCTGTCAATTTCCAAGGTTGGGAGGTTTTGTTTGAGTTCTTTATGATAGTGATTGACTAGTTTTCCTTTGGCTGTTATCCAGGTGTTATTCTCATACTGACGGGTATTTCCCTTGGTCAGCAATCCATAGACACCTGAATCCGCGATACAGTGAATAATACCGAAGCGGAACAAAAATTGACTATTAGCATGACTGGGGTCATTATAGACAAAGCCTGTGAACTGGACTGTCTTGCCCTCAAACTCATCTGGATAGTCGTAGATAGCCTCCATGACTTCCATATAGTTTTCATTAGTGATCTGAATACTATCTTGGGACAAGTATTTATCCGCCGCAGTTCGCATTTCCTTTTCATAAGCTGATTTTGAAAAATAAGAACTGGTATCTGGTTTCAAATATTGGCTTGTCGTCCCTTCACTTGTCTGGATGGCTTGATCCGTTCCTTCCGATAAGGGGAAATGATATCCTTTGGCAGAAACAGTCTGAGAATCCAAGCTAACAGTTGGAAAAGTTAAACCGACGACAATAGGAATGGCCAGAAGAGCAACACTAGTAACCTTCGCTAATCGGTTGTTCAGATGACTGTGGATTTTGACTTGCTTCATCCAGATATACAATTGAACAATAGCCAAGATAAAGGAAAGCACCATGGAAATATAGGCCAGATAGGAATAGTGCATGTTGATGTACTGGTTTAATTTGCCCGACAGATGGAGATAAATGGTCAGTTCAAAATAGCCAGCTAAAACTAAAAATCGAATCATAGGATGACTCCAATCAAGAGAGAATACACTAAGACGACAAGTGTCACAATCGTAATGAAGTGACTGATAAATCGTGCTTTCAAGTAATTTTTCATCATGAGAATATTTTTGATATCCAGCATTGGGCCAATGACGAGAAAGGCCAGAACTGGTGCCAAGCCGAAACTTGAGAGAAGAGAAGCACCGATAAAGGCATCCGCCTCACTGCAGAGAGAGAGAAGAAAGGCCAAAAGCATCAAGAGCAGGATGGCAAAAATAGGGGTTGCACTGATAGAGGTCAGAATCCGAGTCGGAACATAAACCTGTATCATAGAAGCAAAGAGACAGCCAAATACCAAATAACGCCCCGTATCAAAAAACTCATCTATCGCTTGCACAAAGACCTGAAAAACTTTTTTTGCAGGGGTCAAGTGAGAAAAATCGTGCTCATGACAAGCCAACCGATTTTCTTTTTGAATCGGTTCTTGCCAGAAAAATCCTAGAAAAATCCCAAGTATCACAGCCACAACAATGGAACCCAGAGCTCGTAACAGGGCGACATGGAAGGAGTTGCCAAAGGCAGAATAGGTCGCAAAGAGAACAATGGGATTGATGACAGGGGCTGTCACAAGAAAGGGAACGGCTGTGTAACTGGGAACCTTTTTTTCCAGAAAACGATTGATAATGGGGACGATTCCACATTCACAAGAAGGGAAAAGCATCCCGATAAAGGTTCCAAAAAAGATTCTCCCCCAACGATTTCGAGGGAGAAAATGATAAACCTTATCAGGTGTGATATAAACCTCAATCAGCCCTGAAACAATACTTCCTATCAGAACGAAGGGTAGGGCTTCAATGATTATAGAGAGAAAAATAGCCCCAGTCTGAAGCACACTAGATGGGAGTTGTTGGAAAGCAGTCATCTAGTTTTTCTTTTCTGCTTTGGCTTTTTTCTCTTTGTCATCAGGGAAAGTGACTTGTTTCAAATCAGGGAGTTTCGCAAACTCTTCAAACATCTTGTCCAAGTCGTCTCGTTTTGTAAATTTTACAGCCATAGGTATACCTCGATTCTAAATTCTACCTCTATTATACTATTATTTTGAGGAAAAGGGAAAAGTTAAAATTGAGTATCTAACGAATAATAGAGCGTGATATAGCCTAATATACACTATGATTGTGATATAATAATTGTGGAATAACGGAGGAAATGATGGAACATAAAAAGATCGGTCAGGTGACTGACGAAGTAAAAGAAATTTTTAATATTGTTCTTGAAGCTAGTGATATCAAAGTTAACAAAGAAGGTTTAAGAAGTCATATGTTGAAACGGCATCATAATGATGTGATTCATCATATTGAAGACCTGGAACTTATACTAAGTAATCCAGATTTCGTTGGCATCAATCCACGAGAGAAAGACGCCAGTTTTGAATATGTTAAAATATTTGATGATAGTGTTCTTGTTGCCGTCAAGTTACATAAAAGTGGAGATTTCTTTTATGTTCCGACCATGTATCGTTTACAAGATTACAAGTTACAAAGTCGTATTAAGTCTGGTAGATTGAGAAAGCTTGACAAAAAAAGTAGATAGTGCTAGAATTACATTAACGAAAGACATTTGAGGGCAGAAAGGTTCCTGCCGCACCTTGAAAAAGGTATCTGAGATGCTGGGTACACCGACCAGCCAAGTGTCCGTTATTTCAAAGGAGGGAGCTTAAATGCTCCTTTTTTGTTTAAAAATTTCAAAATAGATTACACCCACCGCAGGCTCAGACTTACGATTTTTTATTTGCTCTGAAAATTGATTCGTTAACTTCAACAAATAGCTTTATAAAGCGTTTTGTAAAAAATAAAAACAGTGAAATTACTCATAGATTTTTTTGTAATCTAGTAGAATTTTAAATTGAAACCTTCTCAATGAATAGAATATTGAAATGAAGTAAATTTATTTCCCAACTTATGTTTTAAAATTGTAAGAGCTAATTTGAAACGTTTAGCTTGTGGTATAATAGATTCATGGATAAAAAATATGAAAAAATCTCCCAGGATTTGGGTGTAACGTTAAAGCAAATTGATACAGTTCTAAGTTTGACAGCTGAAGGGGCGACTATTCCCTTTATCGCGCGTTATCGTAAGGACATGACTGGTAGTCTGGATGAGGTGGCGATTAAGGCCATTATTGACTTGGATAAAAGTCTGACTAACCTCAACGACCGTAAGGAAGCTGTCTTGGCTAAAATTCAAGAACAAGGCAAGTTGACAAAGGAGTTGGAAGAAGCAATCTTAGCAGCCGAAAAACTAGCAGATGTTGAAGAGCTCTATCTTCCATACAAGGAAAAGCGTCGAACCAAGGCAACTATTGCCCGTGAAGCCGGACTATTCCCACTTGCTCGCTTGATTTTGCAGAATGTAGCTGATTTAGAAAAAGAGGCTGAAAAGTTTGTCTGTGAAGGATTTGCGACTAGTAAGGAAGCCTTGTCTGGTGCAGTTGATATCTTGGTCGAAGCCTTATCGGAGGATGTCAATTTACGTGCTATGACTTATCAGGAAGTGCTGAGACACTCTAAACTCACTTCTCAAGTTAAGGATGAAAGTCTTGATGAAAAGCAGGTTTTTCAAATTTACTATGATTTTTCAGAGACAGTTGGAACTATGCAGGGTTATCGTACCTTAGCCCTCAATCGTGGGGAGAAGCTAGGTGTCTTGAAGGTCGGTTTTGAACATGCAACGGACCGTATTCTTGCCTTCTTTACTGCTCGTTTTAAGGTAAAAAATACCTATATTGATGAAGTCGTTCAGCAATCTGTTAAGAAAAAAGTTTTGCCAGCTATCGAGCGCCGTATTCGTGCAGAATTAACTGAAAAGGCAGAAGAGGGAGCTATTCAACTCTTTTCTGACAATCTGCGCAATCTGCTCTTAGTTGCTCCGCTGAAAGGGCGCGTGGTTCTTGGGTTTGACCCAGCCTTTCGTACAGGTGCCAAGCTAGCTGTCGTGGATGCAACAGGAAAAATGCTGACAACTCAGGTCATTTATCCTGTCAAACCAGCATCAGCTCGTCAAATCGAAGAAGCCAAGAAAGATTTGGCAGATTTGATTGGTCAATACGGTGTAGAGATTATTGCCATCGGAAATGGAACGGCCAGTCGTGAAAGTGAAGCCTTTGTGGCGGAAGTTCTTAAAGATTTTCCTGAAGTCAGCTATGTCATTGTCAATGAAAGTGGTGCTTCGGTCTATTCTGCCAGTGAACTTGCCCGTCAGGAGTTTCCAGACTTGACTGTTGAAAAACGCTCTGCTATTTCTATCGCCCGTCGTTTGCAAGATCCCCTTGCCGAGTTGGTTAAAATCGATCCTAAGTCAATCGGTGTCGGTCAGTACCAGCATGATGTCAGCCAGAAGAAACTGTCTGAAAGTCTGGACTTTGTTGTCGATACCGTGGTGAACCAAGTCGGTGTCAATGTCAATACGGCTAGCCCAGCTCTTCTTTCCCATGTCGCTGGACTCAATAAAACCATTTCTGAAAATATCGTCAAATACCGTGAGGAAGAAGGAAAAATCACTTCACGTGCCCAAATCAAGAAAGTTCCTCGGTTAGGTGCCAAGGCTTTTGAACAGGCAGCTGGTTTCCTTCGTATCCCTGAAAGTAGCAATATCCTTGATAATACAGGAGTTCACCCAGAAAACTATGCTGCGGTTAAGGACCTCTTCAAACGTTTAGATATTAAAGACCTAAACGAAGAAGCACAAAGCAAACTCAAGTCGCTTTCAGTCAAGGAAATGGCGCAAGAGCTCGACCTTGGTCCCGAAACTCTTAAAGATATCATTGCAGACCTTCTCAAACCAGGTCGAGATTTCCGTGATTCCTTTGATGCTCCAGTTCTCCGCCAAGATGTCCTAGATATCAAAGACCTAGTGATTGGTCAGAGGCTAGAGGGTGTGGTGCGTAATGTAGTTGACTTTGGTGCCTTCGTTGACATTGGAATTCACGAAGACGGCTTGATTCACATTTCGCATATGAGTCGCAAGTTTATCAAACACCCTAGTCAAGTTGTGTCAGTCGGAGATTTGGTGACCGTTTGGGTTAAGAAAATCGATACTGAACGTGAAAAAGTCAATCTGTCGCTCCTCTCTCCAAATGAAACTGACTGATTACATTAAGCAAGTTTCACTAGAAGACTTCGGCAGACCTTTTATCCATCAAGTCCAGTGGAATTCTCGTCTACGTTCGACAGGTGGGCGATTTTTCCCCAAAGATGGGCATTTGGATTTTAATCCCAAGGTTTATCAGGAACTGGGGTTGGATGTTTTTAGGAAAATTGTCCGACATGAACTCTGCCATTATCACCTCTATTTTCAAGAGAAGGGCTTTCAACACAAGGATCGGGATTTTAAGGAACTTTTGAAAGCAGTAGATGGATTACGCTTTGTGCCCTCCTTGACAAATAGCCACTCCAAACCACTCAAGCTCTATTGTTGCCAATCCTGCCAGCAAACTTATCATCGCAAGCGAAAGATTGATACCAAACGCTATCGCTGTGGACTTTGTCGAGGTAAATTGCTACTAATAAATCAGCCTGAGGACTGATGAAAGCCGAGCCTACCCGTGATATACTATGTCTAACCTAGCAGAAAGAGGAAAAATCATGAACAGTAAATTTTATAAAATGAGACGAAATCGCATGATTTCAGGAGTTCTGGCAGGTCTGTCAGACAAGTGGAACTTTGATGTTACCCTTGTTCGTTTTCTATTTGCTATTTTTACAGTCGCAAACTTTGGACTTGGCGTGATTATCTATATCATCCTAGCTTCTATCATGCCAACCAAGGAAGAAATCGAAGCAGAAATGTACGGAACAGGCCCACGCAAACGCAAAGAAGCCCAAGCCATTGACGATAATGAAGGCTGGTTTTGGTGAGGTTTAACAAAAGATTTGGAATAAGCAAAAAGCTTTAAATCAATAGTCTAAACTGCTTGATTTAAAGCTTTTTTACTTTTAATAAGATTTTCTCAGCCTCATATACAAATTAAAAATAATATTTTGAACTCATGTTTCTAATCTGATTTTTCATGCTGAGACAATACATTTTTTGAAAAATGGTGGATGCTGATAACAACTGATAACCAGCAAATAACATAAGCTGTAGCTGTAAATTCTGTACCGATAAAGTATGTTTTTTCAACTAAGAGCTGACCGATGAATGGAGAGAGGAGATAGAGAATTCCGATGAGTATATGTTCTTTATGTTTCATTAAAGCGCACCTTCTTTCCTTATAGGTAGTTCGATTTGAAAGTGTTGAATTTAATGGTATGTTATCTAGGTAAGCTTACTCAAATGATAGTTCCCGCTTCCTCCTTTCCAAAGTAAGCCTTTTCACACTTATATTTTACAATTTAAAAAACAGGAAATCAAATCATTTTCTAAGTAATTTTGCTTACATTTCCCCCAATCTTACAAAAATGTAAGATTAAAGTCTCTTTTGTAAGGTTAGGTTATGGCAAGCGGTCTTTTTTTGATGTAAACTAGACTCATAAAGAACAAAGGAGTAACATCATGAAACAAATCTTACATAAGAAAACAAGAAAACCAAGCCACAAAGATATCGAGCGCGTTCAGCTGGGATGCGCTATGATGCAAGCAACATTTCATTTGATGGGATATTAAGAAAGGAGATTCTCATGACACTTTTAGATGTAAAACACGTTCAAAAAATTTATAAAACACGTTTTCAGGGCAACCAAGTAGAGGCCCTCAAGGATATTCACTTTACCGTGGAAAAGGGTGACTACGTTGCCATCATGGGTGAGTCTGGTTCTGGTAAATCAACTCTTCTCAATATTCTAGCTATGCTGGATAAACCAACTCGTGGTCAGGTTTACTTGAATGGAACTGACACCGCAACCATTAAAAATTCACAGGCTTCTAGCTTCCGTCGTGAAAAGCTGGGCTTTGTCTTCCAAGACTTTAACTTGCTAGATACTCTGTCTGTTAAAGACAATATCTTGCTTCCGCTTGTCTTGTCAAGAAGACCCATTACGGAGATGATGAAGAAATTGGTGATGACAGCTGAGAATCTAGGCATCAACCAATTGCAAGAGAAGTACCCTTACGAGATTTCTGGTGGTCAGAAACAGCGTGTAGCAGTAGCCCGCGCCATCATCACAGAACCTGAAATTCTCCTTGCGGATGAGCCAACAGGAGCCCTTGACTCCAAGTCATCTGCAGCCTTACTTGATGTCTTTGATGAAATCAATGAGCGCGGCCAAACCATTCTCATGGTAACCCACTCAACAGCAGCAGCTAGCAGAGCTAAACGTGTACTCTTTATCAAAGACGGCATTCTTTACAATCAAATCTACCGTGGAGAGAAGACAGAGCGTCAGATGTTCCAAGAAATCTCTGATACCTTGACTGTCATGGCAAGCGAGGTGAATTAGTATGTTTCGATTAACCAATAAGTTAGCGGTATCGAACTTGATTAAAAACCGCAAACTCTACTATCCTTTTGCGCTGGCTGTTCTCTTGGCAGTCACTGTCACCTATCTCTTTTACTCTCTAACCTTCAATCCCAAGATTGCTGAAATCCGTGGAGGAACAACCATTCAGGCTACACTTGGATTTGGTATGTTTGTCGTCACCCTTGCGTCAGCCATTATCGTCCTCTATGCCAATAGTTTTGTCATGAAGAACCGTTCCAAGGAACTAGGAATTTATGGCATGTTGGGCTTGGAAAAGCGTCATCTTATCAGTATGACCTTTAAGGAGTTAGTGGTATTTGGGATTCTAACTGTTGGAGCGGGTATCGGTATTGGAGCCTTGTTTGATAAGTTAATTTTCGCTTTCTTGCTCAAACTGATGAAATTGAAGGTTGAGCTGGTCGCTACCTTCCAAATGAATGTTGTCATTGCAGTACTTGTTGTCTTTGGATTGATTTTCCTAGGCCTCATGTTCCTGAATGCCCTTCGAATCGCCCGTATGAATGCCCTCCAGCTCTCGCGTGAGAAAGCAAGCGGAGAGAAAAGAGGTCGTTTCCTACCTCTACAAACTATTCTTGGTTCCATAAGTTTAGGGATTGGCTATTATCTTGCCCTTACGGTAAAAGATCCTCTCACAGCCCTAACAACCTTCTTCCTAGCTGTTTTACTGGTTATCTTTGGTACTTATCTATTGTTTAATGCAGGAATTACCGTTTTCCTCCAAATCTTAAAGAAAAACAAGAAATACTATTACCAACCAAATAATCTTATCTCAGTCTCCAACTTGATTTTCCGTATGAAGAAAAATGCGGTTGGACTAGCAACAATCGCTATTTTGTCAACAATGGTTTTGGTAACCATGTCAGCCGCGACAAGCATTTTCAATGCCTCAGAATCCTTTAAAAAAGTGATGAATCCGCATGACTTTGGCATTACTGGACAAAATGTTGAAAAAGAAGATTTGGACAAACTCTTGAGCCAGTTTGCAAGTGACAAAGGTTATAGTGTCAAAGAGAAAGAAGTTCTTCGTTACAGTAACTTTGGTATTGCAAATCAAGAAGGAACCAAGTTAACCATTTTTGAAAAAGGACAAAACCGTGTCCAACCTAAAACAGTCTTCATGGTATTTGACCAAAAAGACTATGAAAATATGACTGGTCAAAAGCTTTCTCTATCTGGGAATGAGGTCGGTCTCTTTGCCAAAAATGATGGACTGAAAGGACAGAAAGCTCTAACTCTAAATAACCATCAATTTTCTGTAAAAGAAGAATTTAATACAGATTTTATTGTGAACCATGTCCCAAATCAGTTTAATATTTTTACTACTGATTACAATTACCTTGTTGTTCCTAATTTGCAAGCATTTTTAGACCAATTCCCAGATTCGGCTATCTATAATCAGCTGTACGGTGGTATGAATGTAAATGCCAGCGAAGAAGAACAACTCAAGGTCGCTGACGAGTATGATAAATACCTCGATCAATTTAATGCACAATTAAACACGGAAGGTAGCTATGTTTATGGTAGCAATCTAGCAGATGCTAGTTCTCAGATGAGTGCTCTCTTTGGTGGTG
>CAURCY010000047.1:0-12191 GCA_963523355.1 uncultured Streptococcus sp. | reverse complement strand
ACAGAACCATCCAGCTCCGTCAAAAGAGCCCAAAGTTCTGGATCCTCAATCAAGCCATACTTGATAACCTCACCCATCCCTTCAATCAACTCTCTTTTTCCGAGCGTTTCAAGGACAAGCGGGTCAATCAGAACCCCATCTGGTTGGGCAAAGGTACCCACCATATTCTTAGCAAATGGAGTGTTGACACCTGTCTTTCCGCCGATAGAAGAATCCACCTGAGCTGTCAAGCTGGTCGGAATCTGAACAAAGTGAATGCCCCGCATATAGGTAGAGGCTACAAAACCAGCCAAGTCCCCAACGACACCGCCACCAAGAGCCACGATTCCATCGCTACGAGTCAGACCTTGCTTGACTAAAAATTCATAGACTTTCTGAACAGTGGTTAAATTCTTTCTTTCTTCGCCTTCTAAAAAGTCAAAAACAGCTACCTGAAAACCAGCATCTTCTAGGCTGAGTTTGACCTTCTCTGCATAAAGAGAGGCTACATGGTTGTCTGTTACAATGACCACTTTTTGCGGTTGCCAGAGTTCTCGCAACCATTGACCAGCCTGAGCCAGACAACCTTTTTCAATCTGAATATCATAAGGATGATGAGGAATATCGATTCTGATTTTCATAGGAGAATCTCCCTTTCTTTATTGGTATTTTTCTGTTAAGGACTGCCAAATCTCTTCTGTAGGCATTTCCTTGCCTGTCCACAGTTGAAAGGCTTCTGCAGCTTGATAGAGCAACATTCCCAAACCATTGATTGCTAGATTGCCCTGACTTCTGGCCCATTTCAAAAATGGCGTTTCAAAGGGTTGGTAAATGATATCTGCTACTAAGAGAGTTTCTGATAAGACTATGCTTTCAGGAACTGGAGAGGATTGACCATCCATTCCCACACTGGTGGCATTAACCAGCAAATCCGACTCGGCAATCCTTGCTTGAAGTTCGGAAACATCTTCTAAAACGTACAAGTCCACCTTAAAGCCTGTGTGCTCCTGTAACTTGTCTAGGTAAGGTCTTGTTTTTTCCATAGAAATGGAACGAACAAAGAGCGAAATCTGGCTAACGCCATCCAAAATAGCTTGCGCCAGAATGGACTTGGCCGCACCACCTGCACCCAGCAAAGTCATCTTTTTACCTGTAATTGTAAAAGAAGGCAAGCTCTTAAAAAATCCCTTGCCATCTGTATTATATCCAATTAAATTGCCATTCTCATTGACAACCGTATTGACCGCACCAATCAAGCGCGCTTCATCGCTCAGCTCATCCAAATAAGGAATCACCTGCTCCTTATAGGGCATGGAAAGGTTAATTCCAAACATCTGGTAGCGACGAATATTGGCAACCGTTTCTGCCAAGTCACCTGCTTCAATCTCCCAAGCCACGTAAGCACCATTGGTAGCTGTCGCCTCAAAGGCACTATTGTGGATAAAGGGGGAAATAGAATGCTTAATAGGATTGGCAACAACGGCAGCTAAACGTGTATAGCCATCAAGCTTCATCCAAAATCTCCCGAATTTTTTTCATGTTAGCTAGGGAAATCTGACCTGGGGCACTTGCCTCATCTAGACTAGCAAAAGACCAGCTAGAACCAGTCACATCCGCAGTGATACGAGAGACCTTGCCCACCTTGCCCATAGAAATGGTCACATATTCCTGCTCAGGATTGAGGGTTTTAAAGCCTCGTGTATAGTTCATCAAGTCTAGCACATCCTGCTCCGTGTGAGCCATCACCGCAACCTTAACAAGTTTTGGATTTAAGCTCGTCAACTCTGACAAGATTTCCATCATGTTTTCAGGTGTTTCTTGGAAATTGTGGTAACTCAAAACGAGATTTGGGAAGTCCAGCATTTCCTCAAAAACATCCTTGTAGCTGTAGTACTCAAAATCAATATAGTCTGGTTGATAGAGTTGCGCCACTTCCTTGATTAGATGGATATATTCTTCTGGAGAAAGGTCGATTTCTCCCCCTTCAGAGCGAGTTCGCAATGTGAAAACCAACTCACGGCCTGCGAATTTTTCAAAAATAGCTGGAGCCACCTGCAAAATTGCTTCCTTAGGCAGATAGTCGGCACGCCATTCAATGATGTCGGCATCCAGGTACCTCGTGGCATCCAGAGCCTGGGCCTCCTCTAAACTTCTTGGCATTACTGAAACGATTAATTTCATTTACTAACCTTCATACTAATCACCTTGAGGTAATTACTACTTTCATCTTTTTTATTATAGGCAAAATCTGCTGGAAGACCGTATTTGTTTAAAATCTGGTAACTTCTTCCTGCAAAGCCTTTATCAATTTGTTCTGTAAATTTCTGGCGGGAAACATTGGCAGCATTGGTACTAGCAATGATAATCCCTTCCGGATTTAAAATCTCAAGACTCTGGGATATCAACTTGTGATAATCCTTGGCCACAGAGAAAGTTTGTTTTTTGTTCCGAGCAAAGCTAGGCGGATCTAGGACAATCACATCATAGGTCAAGCCTTTTCGCTTAGCATACTTGAAATACTCAAAGACATCCATGACTATAAAACGATGGTCGTCTGTACTGATTCCATTTGCCTGAAAATGCGCTTGAGACAATTCTCGTGAACGTTTAGCTAGGTCAACCGAAGTAGTCTGGCTAGCTCCCCCCATGGCCGCAGCTACTGAAAAAGCTGCTGTATAGGAAAACATATTGAGCAAGGATTTACCCATAGCCAATCCATCCACCAAACTACCGCGAACTTCATGCTGGTCTAGGAAAATCCCTGTCATCAAGCCATCATTCATAAAGACTTGATACAAGACACCATTTTCCAAAACAGTGAAAAAGTCAGGTGCTTCTTGACCATAAACATGGGCAGATTCATAGTCCAAACCCTTAAAACGGATCTTCTCATAGGTCCCTAAAACCTCAGGAAAAACCTGTCTAAAAGCTTCTGAGATAACCTTGCGAATCTGATAAACATAAGAGTTATACCAAGAAAAGACAGCATAGTCGCCATAAAGGTCCACTGTCAGACCGCCAAAGCCATCTCCCTCTTGGTTGAAGAGACGAAAGGCAGTTGTCAATTCATCTTGATAGTAGGCACTTCTCTTTTCTTTAGCTTGTCTCAACAGTGCTTCAAAGAACGCTTGATTGAAGGTCACCTTATCTGTGCTCACAAACCAGCCCAAGCCCTTGTTTTGCTGAGAAAGGTAGGCAGTACCAAGAAAGTTTCCATCTTGACTATGAACTTCTACTTCCTGATCCTTGAGATGAACATCTGCAAGGTCGCTAGCTTCTAGTAAAACTAGCCCTTTAGCGAGCTTCTTTTCAACCCGTTTACTGACTCTTATTCTATTCATAGTCCCTATTATAGCAAATTTTATGACAATTCTCAAAAAAGAAACTACCCTTGCTTTTTTACTCTAGTTTTAAAAAATGGTATACTAATACTAATAAAAACTTAGGAAGTAATTGTGTGAGAATCAATTTTAACAAAATCCAAAAAGCCATGGGTACCAGACTGGGTTTTGTCCTAACCCTTTTAATCCTCTATTGGCTCAAAACCTTATTAGCCTATACCGTTGACTTCAATTTAGATATTCAATTGGGTAAATTGCAGGGAAATTACCTTGCCTTTATCGCCTTTTTTAACCCCCTTCCTTTGGGACTCCTCCTGCTGGCTCTAGCCCTCTATGCTCGTTCAACCAAGGCCTTTTACAGTCTTAGTATAGCTATTTATAGTCTTTTATTCATTTGGCTCTATTCTAATATCTTTTACTATCGAGAATTTAGCGACTTTATCACGGCCAATACCATGAAAGTGGTCAGCAAGGTATCTGTTGGTACTGCGGAACTAGAGTTACTGCGCTTTTGGGATTTCATCTATTTTATGGATTTCCCATTGCTGGCTTATCTTCTCTATAAGAAGCTCATCCAGCTGGATAGGAGACCTTTCAAATTCCGCTCCAGTGTTGCTATCACTGCTCTCTCGGCCCTGCTCTTTTCTGCTAATCTTTTCTTGGCTGAAATCGAACGTCCCGATCTCCTATCGCGAGGATTTTCTAATTATTATATTGTTCGTGCCCTTAGTTTGCCAGCCTTTTTAGGCTATAGTGCCAACCAATCCTACAGTACCAACAAAGAACGTGCCAAGGCCTCTGAGACTGATCTTCAACCTATTACAGACTATATTCAAGAGCATTCTGCTAAGCCCAATCCAGACTATTTTGGCATTTCCAAAGGGAAAAATGTGATTTATCTACACTTGGAGAGTTTCCAGCAATTCCTGCTTGACTATAAACTCAGCATAGATGGAACTGATCATGAAGTCACTCCCTTCCTAAATTCACTCTACCATTCGCAATCAACCCTAGCCTTTTCGAATATCTTTAACCAAGTCAAGGCTGGTAAAACCTCAGATGCGGAAACCATGCTGGAGACTGGTTTGTTTGGACTTGACCAAGGTTCCTTTATGGTCAACTATGGAGGTACCAATACCCAGCAGGCTGCGCCTTTTATCCTATCAAAAAATGGCTACCAATCAAGTGCAGTCTTTCATGGTAACATTGGGACCTTCTGGAACCGAAATACAACCTACAAACAATGGGGCTACCAATACTTCTTTGATGCATCCTATTTTACTAAGCAAGACAGTAGCAATTCTTTCCAATATGGTTTAAATGATAAAATCATGATGAAAGATTCTATCCAATATCTAGAGCACCTGCAACAGCCTTTTTATGCTAAGTATATCACGGTATCCAATCACTATCCCTATGCTAGCAATCTAACAGGCGATGAGCTTGGTTTCCCACTGGCTAAAACCAAAGATGAAACAATCAACGGCTACTTCCAAACAGCCAACTATCTGGATAGTGCTATCAAGGCCTTCTTTGACTATCTCAAAGAAAGTGGCCTCTATGAAAAATCCATCATCGTCATCTACGGAGACCATTATGGCATTTCTAACTCCCGCAATCCTGACTTAGCGCCATTGATTGGAAAGACTTCTGAAAACTGGTCGAATTACGACAATGCCATGTTGCAACGAGTGCCTTTTATGGTGGTCATGCCTGGCTATGAAAAAGGACAAATCATCAATACCTACGGTGGGCAAATCGATATCTTACCGACTCTCGAACACCTCCTTGGTATTGAGTCCAATTCCTTCCTTCAAGTCGGCCAAGACCTTCTGTCTCCAGATCATCAAGAAATCGTTGCCTTTCGGACTGCTAATTCCTTCGTCACACCAAAATACACCAGTTATGACGGACGAACCTACTATACTGAAAGTGGTCTTGAAATCAGTAATCTTGATGAACAAGCTCAGACTGAACTAGAAATCGTTCGGCAGGCAGCCAGCCAACAGCTAAAAATCAGCGACCAGATTCAAACTGGTGATTTGATCCGTTTCTACCAAGCAGATCATCTTGGAAAAGTTGATACAGAAAGTATTTCTTACCTCAATTCTTTACCAATTCTTCAAAAGATTGAGCAGGAAAAAGGTAGTCAATCAACCAGTCTCTTTAGCCAACGACAAGGTAAGACCACTACTGACCTTTTCAAGGCACCAAGTTACCAAGAACTCCATCCAGAGTCGGCAGAAACCGAATCAAAATCACAATAAAAAATGCTCTTCCATCGTGGAGGAGCATTTCTTTTTATCAAATAAAATTCAACGAAAATCAAAGAGGAAACTGGCCTCAGGTTAACTGCGAGATTGTAGGTAGAGAGGTTGTATCAGCAATATATGTCTGTCAAATTTAGTGACGAAGATAGTAGAAGAAATATGAGGATATAAATCAGCTTCAGCAGGTATCTGGAAAGTTTGATTGTATAGAAAAGCCTTTTGTTACAAACTCAATATACTATCAATAAATAATATTATAGAAGCAACAATAATTATAATTTCACCTATCTGCATAATCCTATTTCGAACTCTAAATATATGTTCTATCAAAAATACTTGGATCACACACATTATAGGAATTAACGTTTTTGAAATTGAAAAATATCCAAATAAATAAACTATAAACAACAAAAATAGAACTATGTTATATTTCTTATTCAAAACATTCCTCCCTATTTTTTTGATTACCAATCTTAATCATTTACAACTACATTCTAACAAACTATAAAAACGTTTGTCGAATTGAATTTATCAAACAAGCGACCAACTATCTCATCTTTTTTCTATCTCTGCCAATATGCGTGACAGGTAATAATAATAGCTAAAAATAGCAAGACCAAGCAGGAGGATAAGAGCTCCTACTCCCAAGCTAATGGCAAGGATAGGGGAGAGAGACCGAACCAAGAATAGGCTCCCTATTACAAGGGCCATTAAGATTGCACTATAAATTAAGAGTAAAACTATTGCTACTATACGATTTGAACGGTTCACCAGGTCCGTAATGTTACTCCAATTGGTTGACAAATTTTTAACGTCCTTAAAGTAATGGTGGCAAGAAAGGATGACACTGGCAAGGGTCCAGACTACAAGAAGGTAAATCATCGAAAGGATGGGCAAGCCTAAATATAGAGAAAGACCAAGTAAAGTCAGAACTGGTAAAAAGGACTGGACAGCAAATATAATCCAAAATTTCACTTTCACATAACGAGCAAAGTCAAAGGGTAAACTCTTCAGAAAATCAACATTTTCCCTCTCCAAGGATAAGGCAATTGAATGCAGGCTGGTGATATTGTTATTGACAACAGCTAGAAAGAGACCTATAAAAAACAAGGGTAACCAGTATGGAGGATGAATGTCTGGAACTATCTGAGAATCTCGGATGTTGGAAATCAGACCGATCATCATGAGATAAGGAAGGAAAGCACTTGTAAAAAGCACTGTAATCACGCCAGTCCCCTGTCCCAAAAGGGTGAGGTGGTAGCGTAAAACCATACGGAAAAAGCCCTTTTTAGTAGTTGAGAGCCCCTCCTTACTGCGACGTTCTTTTTTGACCTTCTCCTCACTATTAAGTAGGATCACATCATAAAAACGAGGCAAAACCTTCTTTTTGGTCAGGTAAAGCAAGAAAAGAGTTAAAGCTATCCAAGCGAGCAGACCTAGGATGGCTTCTATCGAAAAAGGCTCCACTGCTATTTTGTAAAAGAGATGAATAGGATAAAGAAGAGGTGGAATTTCTTTAGTCTGATCACCTATACCTCTAGAAGTCGACTGTAGAAAGAAGACAAATATTAAAGGTGTGAGAACTCCTATCCCAATCATCACATTCGAAAAAATAGACTGATACTTTCTAAAAAGCGCAGTTTGAGCCAAGAAATGCACTGCCACTACCATCACTAGAGCCACAGAAACAAATAATAGAGCCAAGGACAGTAGCATCAAAGGCAAGCCAAGCCAAAGAGAAGGTGCTAGCCTAATGTAGAGGACTAGAAAATAAGCTAGGATTGGTACAATTCCAGGCAGAGCTGGCAAGAGGACAGACAGTCCTTTAGCAATTATAATCTCTGATTCTTTAAAGGCATAAGGCCTATACGATACCAAGTCCTTACTCTCATAAAAGACATTGTAAAAGGCAGTTAAAGAAGTTGAAAAGGCAATCACTAGTAAAATAGCAACCATAAAACTAAAATAAACAGGTATTTTATCAAAAGGAAAACGAAAGGCTATATTTATAAACATGAAAAGCATCAAGAGACTAGAAAAAATGTAAGAACTTAGGACTCTAGCGGAAACATTTACTTTTTTTCCAGGATTTTTAGCTTGCTTCTTTCGTAGGTTAGCCAGATTAGCTTCTTGAGATGAATAGAGGATATTGATATCAACTAATTTTTTAATGACTTTGAGACGCATCTGAAACCTCCTCTTTTCTACCAGCAAGGCTAAGATAGATACTTTCTAAAGACTGGTCTGGATGGTCTTTTCTCAAGTCCTCTACGCTACCACAATAAATCAAATGCCCCTTTTTCAAAATGGCAATCCGATCACAGACTTGCTCTGCCACCTCTAGGACATGAGTTGAAAACAAGACCGTCTTGCCTTTTTGCGCATGCTCCTTCATCATTTGCTTCAAATCAAAGGCAGCCTGGGGATCCAAACCAGTCAAGGGTTCGTCCAAGACCCAAATATCGGGATCAGACAAGAGTGCTCCGATGACAAAGACTTTCTGACGCATTCCGTGAGAAAGGGTTTCAATAACCTGATAGCGGTTTTCAGCAAAATCAAAAACGTTCAATAGCCTAGCTAGACTAGCCTCCAAGTCAGAGCTAGTCAGATCATAGGATGAAGCAATCAATTCCCAAAATTCATTGGCCGTTAAGCGTAAAAATAAGTCAGGCGAGTCTGCAACGTAGCCAATCTTTCGTTTGATCGCCAAGCGATTTTCCGATAACTCCTGACCGTCTACCAAAATACGACCACTGCTGGGTGAAATGATACTGACTAAGGATTTTATAGTGGTCGATTTTCCAGCCCCATTATGGCCAATCAAGCCCATAATCTCTCCATTTTCAATCTGCAGATTGAGATTGCTCAAGGCCTCTTTATCACCATACAACTTACTAACATTTTGAAATTCAATCATGAGAAATCTCCTCTCTTTATCTATGTAATTTACTATAATTATAGCGCTTTCATTTTAAAAATCAACATTTTATATAAAATAGTCAAAAACTTATTATTCAGTTTTACGCAAACGTTTGAGCTAACCGATACTTTATGATAGAATAAAGAACAAGATTGACAAGTAAGAGGAAACATCATGCAAAATCAAACACTCATGCAATACTTTGAATGGTATCTGCCCCATGACGGCCAGCACTGGACGCGTCTGGCTGAAGATGCTCCACACCTAGCTGATCTCGGTATCAGCCATGTCTGGATGCCACCAGCTTTCAAGGCTACCAATGAAAAAGATGTAGGTTATGGGGTCTATGACTTATTCGACTTAGGAGAGTTTAATCAAAAAGGAACTGTCCGCACCAAGTATGGTTTTAAAGAAGACTATCTTCAAGCCATTCAAGTTCTAAAAGCACAGGGAATTCAACCTATGGCCGATGTGGTGCTCAATCACAAGGCTGCTGCTGATCACATGGAAGCCTTTCAGGTTATTGAAGTGGATCCTGTAGACCGTACAGTTGAACTTGGAGAACCCTTCACCATCAATGGCTGGACTAGCTTTACCTTCGATGGTCGCCAAGATACCTACAATGACTTCCACTGGCACTGGTACCACTTCACAGGTACAGACTACGATGCCAAACGCCGTAAGTCTGGGATTTATCTGATCCAAGGGGACAACAAGGGATGGGCTAACGAGGAATTGGTCGATAATGAAAACGGTAACTATGACTACCTCATGTATGCCGACCTAGACTTTAAACATCCTGAAGTCATCCAAAATATCTATGACTGGGCTGACTGGTTCATGGAAACGACTGGTGTAGCTGGTTTCCGCTTGGATGCCGTTAAACACATTGACTCTTTCTTCATGCGCAATTTTATCCGTGATATGAAGGAAAAATACGGTGAGGATTTCTATGTTTTTGGTGAATTTTGGAATCCTGACAAGGAAGCCAATCTGGACTATCTTGAAAAAACGGAAGAACGCTTTGACCTTGTCGATGTTCGTCTCCACCAGAATCTCTTTGAAGCCAGTCAAGCTGGCGCAAACTATGACCTTCGTGGTATTTTCACAGATAGCTTGGTTGAACTCAAACCTGACAAGGCTGTGACTTTTGTCGACAACCACGATACCCAACGTGGTCAGGCTCTTGAATCTACTGTTGAAGAATGGTTCAAACCAGCAGCCTATGCCCTCATTCTATTACGCCAAGATGGCCTTCCATGTGTCTTTTACGGAGACTACTATGGGATTTCAGGGCAGTATGCTCAACAAGATTTCAAAGAAGTCCTTGACCGCCTCCTAGTCATCCGAAAAGATTTGGCCTATGGAGAACAAAATGACTACTTTGATGATCCTAACTGTATCGGTTGGGTACGTTCAGGTGCTGAAAATCAATCCCCAATCGCAGTCCTTATCTCAAATGATCAAGAAAACAGCAAGTCAATGTTTGTCGGCCAAGAATGGGCTAACCAAACCTTTGTAGATTTACTTGAAAACCACCAAGGTCAAGTTATAATTGATGAGGAAGGTTATGGACAATTCCCAGTCTCAGCTGCTTCGGTAAGTGTCTGGGCAGCCAATACTATTTAATAGTTCATAATATTCAAGCCAGATCCAATCGGATTTGGCCTTTTTCTATTCACAAAAAAGACCTACCCAAATGGATAGATCTTTATTTTCTTACAATTTACCTGCTACTGCATCCAACAATTCTTGGATCTTAGCTTGGTTGCTTCCTCCTGCCATGGCCATGTCTGGTTTACCACCACCACGTCCATCGACGATTGGTGCTAATTCTTTGACAAGGTTTCCTGCATGAAGGTCTTTTGTCTTGCTTGCTACAAGGACATTGACTTTGTCACCGATAGCAGCAACTAGGACAAGAAGATCAGAGTAGTCTTTTTGTTTCCAGTTATCTGCAAAGGTACGAAGGGCACCTGCATCTGATACAGAAACTTGACTAGCAATGTAACGGTGACCATTGACTTCCTTCACATCCTTGAAGATATCGCCTGCGGCTGCAGCTGCGGCTTTTTCTTTCAACTCTGCATTTTCTTTTTGGAGCTGACGGAGTTGCTCTTGAAGCCCTTCGACCTTGTGAGGAACTTCCTTGAGTTGAGGTGCTTTCAAGGTTGCTGCGACTGCTTTCAGAGCGTCTTCTTGTTCGCGGTAGGCTTCGAAGGCTTCCTTACCAGTTACTGCCAAGATACGGCGAGTTCCTGATCCGATTCCTTCTTCTTTGACAATCTTGAAGAGACCAATCTCAGAAGTGTTGCCAACATGCGTACCACCACAGAGTTCCACTGAGTAGTCACCGATGGTAACAACACGGACTTCTTTACCGTATTTCTCACCAAAGAGGGCCATAGCTCCCATTTCTTTAGCAGTGTCAATATCCGTTTCAACTGTCTTCACTTCAAGAGCTTCCCAGATTTTTTCATTGACTTGCTGCTCAATCGCACGCAATTCTTCAGCAGTCACTGCTTGGAAGTGGGTAAAGTCAAAGCGAAGGAATTCAACTTCGTTAAGAGATCCAGCTTGTGTCGCGTGGTTTCCAAGGATGTTGTGAAGGGCAGCGTGAAGCAAGTGAGTCGCAGTGTGGTTTTTCATAACACGGTGACGACGATTGCTATCAATTGCCAAGGTATATTCTTGGTTCAAGGCAAGCGGTGCAAGGACTTCAACTGTATGAAGTGCTTGACCATTTGGGGCTTTCTGAACATTGGTCACAGTAGCCACGACCTTACCTGACGCATCCAAGATTTGTCCATGGTCAGCTACCTGTCCACCCATTTCAGCGTAGAATGGCGTTTCCGCAAAGATAAGAGAGGCAGTTCCTTCTGACACAGCTTCTACTTCTGCATTGTCAGCCACGATAGCCACCAATTTAGAAGACAATTGGCTAGCATTGTAGTTGAAGACACTTTCTACAGTGATGTTTTGAAGGGTTTCATTTTGCATACCCATTGAGCCACCCTTGACAGCTGAGGCACGCGCACGTTCTTGCTGTTCTTTCATGGCCGCTTCAAAACCTTCACGGTCCACAGTCATACCAGCTTCTTCAGCGATTTCTTCAGTCAATTCAACTGGGAATCCATAAGTGTCGTAAAGTTTAAATACATCTGAACCAGCAATGACAGATTGACCTTTTTCTTTCAAGTCTGCTACGATGCCTTGGGCAAAGTGTTGACCTGAGTGAAGAGTACGAGCAAATGACTCTTCTTCGCTCTTAACGATTTTTTCGATAAAGTCACGTTTTTCAAGCACTTCTGGGTAGTAGCTTTCCATGATTTTTCCAACAGTTGGAACGAGTTTGTAAAGGAAAGGCTCGTTGATACCCAATTTTTGACCATGCATAGAAGCACGACGGAGAAGACGACGAAGGACATAACCACGACCTTCATTTCCAGGAAGGGCACCATCACCGATGGCAAATGAAAGAGAACGGATATGGTCAGCAATGACCTTGAAGCTCATGTTGTCGCCATCTTGGTCGTAGACCTTACCAGACAATTTCTCAACTTCACGAATGATTGGCATGAAGAGGTCTGTTTCAAAGTTTGTCTTAGCCCCTTGGATAACCGCCACCAAACGCTCCAAACCAGCGCCCGTATCAATGTTCTTGTGTGGCAATTCCTTGTA
>CAURCY010000046.1:0-12679 GCA_963523355.1 uncultured Streptococcus sp. | reverse complement strand
TGCCACAGAGTTTGATATGGATATGGGGGTCTACCTATCGCCTTGGGATGCTCACAGTCCTCTCTATCATGTGGAGCGAGAAGCAGACTATAATACCTATTATCTGGCTCAGCTGAAGGAGATTTTATCAAATCCTGCCTATGGAAATGAAGGGAAATTTGCTGAAGTCTGGATGGATGGTGCCAGAGGAGAGGGAGCTCAAAAGGTCAATTATGAATTTGAAAAATGGTTTGAAACCATTCGTGAACTGCAGGGCGATTGCTTAATTTTTTCAACAGAAGGCACTAGTATCCGCTGGATTGGCAATGAACGAGGGTATGCAGGTGATCCACTGTGGCAAAAGGTGAATCCTGACAAACTAGGAACAGAAGCAGCGCTGGATTATCTTCAGCATGGAGATTCTTCAGGCACGATTTTTTCAATCGGAGAGGCAGATGTTTCCATCCGGTCAGGTTGGTTTTACCATGAAGACCAGGATCCTAAGTCTCTTGAGGAGTTGGTCGAAATCTATTTTCACTCAGTGGGGAGAGGAACCCCACTCCTACTTAATATTCCGCCGGATCAAGATGGGCTCTTTGATGCAAAGGATATTGAACGCCTCTATGAATTTGCGGCCTATCGTAATGAGCTCTATAAAGAAGATTTGGCTCTGGGAGCTAAGGTATTTGGTCCTGCTCTTTCAGCAGACTTTGCCTGTCACTATTTGACAGATGGCCTTAAGACCAGCTCTTGGGCAAGCGATGCAGGCTTGCCCATCCAGTTAGAACTCGACTTAGGATCACCTAAAACTTTTGATGTAATTGAGTTAAGAGAAGATTTGAAGCTAGGGCAACGAATTGCGGCTTTTCATGTGCAAGTAGAGGTGGACGGCGTCTGGCAAGAATTTGGTAAGGGCTTTACAGTTGGTCATAAGCGCCTCCTGCGAGGTCCGCTAGTAGAGGCACAGAAGGTGCGCGTGATGATTACAGAGTCACAGGATTTACCTGTACTGACCAAAATTTCACTCTATAAAACTCCTAGCTTATCAAAAAAAGAAGTTGTTCAGGGGCTAGCATTTGCAGAAAAAAGTCTAGCTGTGACAAAGGGAGAGACTCTTCATTTTAGGATTGAACGTAGCGAAAGTAATACTCCTTTAGAGGCTAAGATTTCGATTCAACCGGGGACAGGTGTCCATGGTGTCGCCTATCAGGACGAGATTCAATTCCTTCAATTCCAAGCAGGGGAAAGCAAAAAAGATTTGTGCCTACCAACCCTGTATTTTGCTGCTGATAAGACCTTGGATTTCTATCTAAATCTAACTGTGGATGGACAACTGGTTAATCAAGCTCAAGTACAAGTTTCATAAAATAAAAGAACCTTTGCACGATACAAAGGTTCTTTTGTCTACTAGCTAGTGACTTGGTAACCAGCTAAGTGTAAAGGTTAGCTGATCAGCTTTCAAGAGGTCTTGGTGTTGAATGCTAGATACAGAGATCTTGTCCAGTCGGCATTCTTTTACAAAATTAAAATGGCTGTGGTTTTGTTTAGTATGGATATCCAACCATTTATCTTTTTTAGCTAGGTAGATACGGAGGTGATTAAAGAGAGGGATTCCGAGATCATAGTTTGGTTTGCCTGGACAGGTCGGATAAAATCCGAGAGCTGACCAGATGTACCAGGCTGAGAGACTGCCATTGTCTTCATCGCCAGGATAGGCTTCCCAACTTGGCTGAAAAGCTTTCTGACGGAGCGTCTTGATGAGAAGGGCAGTGTAGTCAGGGTAATCGCTGTAGCGGAATAGATAAGGAATGTGGAAGCTAGGTTGGTTGGAAATGGCGAGTTGTCCAAAAGGAGCAGTAGCCATTTCGCTCATTTCGTGAATTTCGTAACCATAGCCTGTTGTCTCAAAGAGGGGAGCATCTTGACAGGTTTTCAAAAGATAGTTGCTGAAGGTTTCTTTTCCACCCATAAGTTGGATTAAGTCTGGGATGTCGTGGAGAACGCCTAAAGTTGCTTGGATGGCTGAACATTCGGCATAATCATGCCCCCAACCATAAGGAGAGAAGTCAGGGCGAAAGTTGCCTTGACCATCACGCGCTCGCATGTAACCTGTCTCAGCGTCAAATAGATGGCGGTAATTTTGTGATGCGGCCTTGTAGGTTTCAGCAATTTCAACTTTCCTTAGTTTTTCAGCACAGCTAGCGATACAAAAGTCACTATAGGCATAGTCTAGGGTGTGGCTGACGCTTTCGTTGTGGTCGGTAGATAGGTAGCCCAGTTCTTGGTATTGGGCTAGTCCGTGGCGACCATTGATACCGAGAGGGTCGGACTTGCTGGCTGTTTCAAGCATGGCTTGGAGGAGTTCTTCTTCTAGGTCGGGGGCCATGTCCTTGCAGGTGCTATCGGCGATAATACCGTCTAAAAGTGTACCTGGCATCATACCCCGTTCATCTGGAGCCAGCCATTTTGGAAGGAAACCAGTATCGCGGTAGTTATTGAGAAATCCTTCTAAGAAGCGGTGGTAGTGTTCCGGTATGATAAGGGCAAAGAGGGGGAAGGTGGTGCGGAAGGTATCCCAGAAACCATTATTGCTAAAGAGGACACCGGGCTTTACAGTTCCAGTAGCCAAATCTTTGTGGATGGCTTGCCCTGATTCATCAACCTCATAAAAAGTCTGAGGAAAGAGGAAGAGTCTGTAGAGACAGTGGTCAAAGAAGGTTCGGTTAGCTTCTCCTGTCTCTATAATGTTAAAACGATGGAGGAGATTTTCCCAATCCGCTTGGGCACTTGATTTACAGTTATCAAAATCTTCTTTAGGTAGATTAAGCAGTGCTTGAAAAGGAGAGATGAAAGAAGTCGCTAGCTGAATTTCAGCATGGCTATCTGCTAGGTCGATTCGCCAGTCTTCGCCTTCTTGGCTGATAGCAAGAATATCCGTATTCATTTGCAGAGCAGTGAACAGTATCAGTGGATTTTTGTTGGTTTCAGTTTTTCCTTCTTGTCGCAGGGCAAGATTCCTCTTATCTACTTGCTCTACTGTCAGTTCATCTGCTACGTGAAGATAGAGGGAGAGGGCTTTGCCTTGCTTTTGCTCCAAACGAATAGAAGCACCGTAGCAAGTCGGTGTGAGCTGGGTTTCAATCTGATAGCGCAGGGAGAAAATCTTCAGATAATGAGGTTGGAAAGAGGCCTTATCCATATCATAGGAAGACTGACGATGGAAGAGGCTGTCTCCACCTAGCTGGCCTGTGACAGGTGTCAGAAGGAGCCAAGAGTAGTCTCCAATCCAAGGACTGGGCTGGTGGGTTAGTCGAATCCCCTGAAAGATAGGCAGATGCGGATCAAAAAACCAAGAGCCCTCCTGGTCACTGGTCTGGGGTACAAAGTAATTCATCCCAAAAGGCACGCCTGTGTAAGGCAGGGTATTTCCCCGAGAAAAGGCATGCTTGCTGGCAGTTCCAAAGCGGGTATCGATGGTTTCAAGTAGTGGTTTCATAGTCTTTCCTTTAGCTGTTTTTCTACATTATATCAGAAAAATGGGGCCTTTAGATATGGGGTTCAAAAGAAAGCAATTTTGTAGAAAAATGACTATCATTTGTGTATGTATTTTCTGTCTCAAAAGCTATATACTGAACATGAAACTTGTTTGAAAGAGGAAATTGCACGATGATTTATTCGAAAGAAATTGTTAGAGAATGGCTGGATGAAGTAGCAGAGCGGGCCAAGGACCATCCGGAGTGGGTGGATGTCTTCGAGCGTTGCTACACAGACACCTTGGACAATACGGTTGAAATCCTAGAAGATGGTTCAACCTTTGTCTTGACTGGGGATATTCCTGCTATGTGGCTTCGAGATTCGACAGCCCAACTCAGACCCTACCTGCATGTGGCTAAAAGAGATGCCCTCCTGTGTCAGACCATTGCAGGTTTGGTCAAACGTCAGATGACCTTGGTGCTCAAGGATCCTTATGCCAATTCCTTTAACATTGAGGAGAACTGGAAGGGGCACCACGAGACAGACCATACCGACCTTAATGGCTGGATTTGGGAACGCAAGTATGAGGTGGACTCGCTTTGCTATCCTTTGCAGTTGGCTTATCTCCTCTGGAAAGAGACTGGCGAGACTAGTCAGTTTGATGAGACTTTTGTCGCAGCGACTAAGGAAATTCTCCATCTTTGGACGGTGGAACAAGACCACAAGAACTCTCCTTATCGTTTTGTCCGAGATACGGACCGCAAGGAAGATACCTTGGTAAATGATGGCTTTGGCCCTGATTTTGCAGTGACAGGCATGACCTGGTCAGCTTTTCGTCCGAGTGATGACTGTTGCCAGTATAGTTACTTGATTCCGTCAAATATGTTTGCTGTAGTAGTCTTGGGTTATGTGCAAGAAATCTTTGCAGAATTGAATCTAGTTGATAGCGAGAGTGTTATTGCTGATGCTAAGCGTCTTCAGGATGAAATCCAAGAAGGAATTGAAAACTACGCCTACACAAGCAACAGCAAGGGCGAAAAGATTTATGCCTTTGAAGTGGATGGTTTGGGAAATGCTAGCATTATGGATGATCCAAACGTACCAAGTCTGCTGGCTGCACCTTATCTGGGTTACTGCGATGTCAACGATGAAGTGTATCAATCAACTCGTCGTACCATTCTGAGCCCTGAAAATCCCTACTTCTACCAAGGAGAATACGCTAGTGGTCTCGGAAGTTCTCATACCTTCTATCGCTATATCTGGCCAATCGCCCTTTCTATCCAAGGTTTGACAACAAGAGATAAGGCAGAGAAGAAATTCTTGCTGGATCAGCTGGTTGCTTGCGATGGTGGTACAGGTGTTATGCACGAAAGCTTCCACGTGGATGACCCAACTCTCTACTCTCGTGAATGGTTCTCTTGGGCTAACATGATGTTCTGTGAATTGGTCTTGGATTACTTGGATATCCGCTAATACTCTTCGAAAATCTCTTCAAACCACGTCAGCTTTATCTGCAACCTCAAAGCTGTGCTTTGAGCAACCTGCGGCTAGCTTCCTAGTTTGCTCTTTGATTTTCATTGAGTATAAGGAGCTCGCTTTCGCTTCACTGATTCTTGTCAGAATCACAAATTTACATTTAAAACGTTAACAATAAAAATTTAAATTTAGAATGAGGTTTTACTTCATGGAAAATGTTGTCGTACATATTATCTCACATAGTCACTGGGACCGTGAGTGGTACTTGCCTTTTGAAAGCCACCGTATGCAGTTGGTGGAATTATTTGACAATCTCTTCGATCTCTTTGAAAATGACCCTGAGTTCAAGAGCTTCCACTTGGATGGTCAAACCATTGTCCTTGATGACTACTTGGAGATTCGCCCTGAAAATCGCGACAAAGTCCAACGATACATTGACGAAGGCAAACTTAAAATTGGTCCTTTTTACATCTTGCAAGATGACTACTTGATTTCAAGTGAAGCCAATGTCCGTAATACTCTTATCGGTCAGCAGGAGGCTGCAAAATGGGGCAAATCAACTCAGATTGGTTACTTCCCAGATACCTTTGGAAATATGGGGCAAGCGCCTCAAATCCTTCAAAAATCAGGCATTCACGTGGCAGCCTTCGGTCGTGGTGTGAAGCCGATTGGGTTTGATAACCAAGTCCTCGAAGATGAGCAGTTTACTTCCCAGTTTTCAGAAATGTACTGGCAGGGTGCGGATGGTAGCCGTGTCCTCGGTATCCTCTTTGCCAACTGGTACAGTAATGGGAATGAAATTCCAGTTGACAAGGACGAGGCCTTGACCTTCTGGAAACAAAAACTGGCAGAAGTGCGTGACTACGCTTCGACCAACCAGTGGTTGATGATGAACGGCTGTGACCACCAGCCTGTTCAGAAAAATTTGAGTGAAGCCATTCGTGTGGCAAATGAACTCTTCCCAGATGTAACCTTTGTTCATAGTTCTTTTGATGAATATGTCCAAGCCGTGGAAAGTGCCCTACCAGAGCAGTTATCAACGGTTACAGGTGAGTTGACCAGTCAGGAAACAGACGGCTGGTACACACTTGCCAACACTTCTTCATCTCGTATTTATCTCAAACAAGCCTTCCAAGAAAATAGCAACCTCCTAGAGCAAGTTGTAGAACCCTTGACGATTATCACTGGCGGTCATAACCACAAGGACCAGTTGACCTATGCTTGGAAAACTCTTTTGCAAAATGCGCCGCATGATAGCATTTGTGGTTGTAGCGTGGACGAAGTTCATCGTGAGATGGAAACTCGTTTTGCCAAGGTTAATCAAGTCGGAAACTTTGTTAAGAGCAATCTTCTTAACGAGTGGAAGGGTAAAATTGCTACGGCTAAGGCTCAAAGTGACTATCTCTTTACTGTCATTAACACAGGCTTGCATGATAAGGTTGATACTGTCAGCACAGTGATTGATGTAGCGACTTGTGATTTCAAGGAATTGCACCCAACAGAAGGTTACAAGAAGATGGCTGCTCTTACCTTGCCAAGTTACCGTGTGGAGGACTTGGATGGTCGTCCTGTAGAGGCTAAAATCGAAGATCTCGGAGCTAATTTTGAGTACGATTTACCAAAAGATAAGTTCCGCCAAGCTCGTATCGCTCGTCAAGTGCGCGTGACCATTCCAGTTCACCTAGCGCCACTTTCTTGGACAACCTTCCAATTGCTGGAAGGAGAACAAGAACACCGCGACGGTATTTACCAAAACGGAGTGATTGATACACCATTTGTAACGGTGAGTGTGGATGACAATATCACAGTCTATGACAAGACAACTCACGAAGCCTATGAAGATTTTATCCGCTTCGAAGACCGTGGTGACATCGGAAACGAGTATATCTATTTCCAACCCAAAGGAACAGAGCCAATCTATGCAGAGCTTAAGGGCTACGAGGTCTTGGAAAACACAGCTCGCTATGCTAAGATTTTGCTCAAACATGAATTGACCGTGCCTGTCAGTGCAGATGAAAAGCTAGAAGAAGAGCAAAAAGGTATCATCGAGTTTATGAAGCGTGAAGCTGGACGTTCAGAAGAATTGACAAGCATTCCTCTTGAAACTGAGATGACTGTCTTCGTTGATAATCCACAAATCCGTTGCAAGACTCGCTTTACTAACACTGCCAAGGATCACCGTATCCGTCTCTTGGTCAAGACTCATAACACGCGTCCAAGCAATGATTCTGAAAGCATCTATGAGGTGGTGACACGACCAAACAAACCAGCAGCTTCATGGGAAAATCCTGAAAATCCTCAACACCAACAAGCCTTTGTTAGTCTGTATGACGATGAAAAAGGTGTGACTGTATCCAACAAGGGATTGAATGAATACGAAATCCTTGGAGACGACACCATTGCAGTGACTATTTTGCGTGCATCAGGTGAGTTAGGTGACTGGGGTTATTTCCCAACACCAGAAGCTCAGTGCTTGCGTGAGTTTGAAGTCGAGTTTGCGCTTGAATGCCACCAAGCCCAAGAACGCTTCTCAGCCTATCGTCGCGCTAAAGCCTTGCAGACACCATTTACCAGCCTTCAGCTTGCTAAACAAGAAGGAAGCGTGGCAGCGACTGGTAGCCTCTTGAGCCATTCTGTTCTCAGCATACCGCAAATCTGTCCAACAGCCTTTAAGGTAGCTGAAAATGAAGAAGGCTATGTCCTTCGTTACTACAATATGTGTAGTGAAAATGTACGTGTACCGGAAAGTCAACATCTCTTCCTTGACCTACTTGAACGACCATACCCAGTTCATAGAGGACTCATTTCACCACAAGAGATTCGTACAGAATTCATCAAAAAAGAAGAAATTTAATTTCAAAAAGTAAACATAAAAAGAAAGGAGGGGCGAAAAGGTAAGAACTAACTACTGATTCGCCCCTTTTTATGGTAAAAATAATGACCATTGCAACGATTGATATCGGAGGGACTGGAATTAAGTTTGCCAGTCTGACTCCTGATGGGAAAATACTGGACAAGACAAGCATTCCAACGCCAGAAAACTTGGAGGATTTACTAGCTTGGCTCGACCAACGCTTGTCAGAGCAGGATTACAGTGGGATTGCTATGAGCGTTCCAGGTGCGGTCAATCAAGAGACAGGTGTGATTGATGGCTTCAGTGCCGTGCCTTATATCCACGGATTTTCTTGGTATGAGGCGCTTAGCTCTTATCAGATTCCTGTCCATCTAGAAAATGATGCCAACTGCGTTGGACTCAGTGAATTACTGGCCCATCCAGAACTTGAAAATGCAGCCTGTGTCGTGATTGGGACAGGGATTGGCGGAGCCATGATTATCAATGGAAGACTTCATCGAGGCCATAACGGCCTGGGTGGGGAATTTGGCTACATGACCACCCTTGCCCCTGCTGAAAAGCTCAACAACTGGTCGCAACTAGCGTCAACTGGAAATATGGTGCGATACGTGATTGAAAAATCTGGTCAGACTGACTGGGACGGTCGCAAAATTTACCAAGAAGCCGAAGCAGGAAATGCCCTTTGTCAAGAAGCCATTGAGCGGATGAATCGTAATTTGGCGCAAGGCTTGCTCAATATCCAGTATCTCATCGATCCAGATGTCATCAGTCTGGGAGGCTCTATCAGTCAAAATCCAGATTTTATTCAAGGGGTCAAAAAAGCTGTAGATGACTTTGTTGATACCTACGAAGAATACACGGTCACACCCGTCATCCAAGCCTGCACCTATCATGCAGATGCCAATCTCTACGGTGCCCTTGTCAACTGGTTACAGGAGGAAAATCAATGGTAAGATTTACAGGAATTAGCAGTAAACAACATCAAGCTATAGAGTTGCTTCAAAAGCACATTTCTCTACCAGATGTCGAAGTAGCTGTCGCCCAATCTGACCAAGCCTCTATCTCTATCAAGGGTGAGGGTGGACACTATCAACTAACCTATCGCAAACCTCACCAACTCTATCGCGCCTTGTCCTTGTTGGTAACAGCTCTAGCAGAAGGTGATAAAGTAGAGATTAAGGAGAAGGCGGCTTATGAAGATTTAGCCTACATGGCTGACTGTTCTCGAAATGCGGTGCTGAATGTGGCTTCTGCCAAGCAGATGATTGAGGTCTTAGCTCTCATGGGCTACTCAACTTTTGAGCTCTACATGGAAGACACTTACCAGATTGAAGGGCAGCCTTACTTTGGCTATTTCCGTGGAGCCTACTCAGCTGAGGAATTGCAGGAAATTGAAACCTATGCCCAGCAGTTTGACATGATCTTTGTGCCATGTATCCAGACCTTGGCTCACTTGTCAGCCTTCGTCAAATGGGGTGTCAAAGAAGTCCAGGAGCTCCGTGATGTGGAGGATATCCTTCTTATCGGCGAAGAAAAGGTTTATGACCTGATTGATGGTATGTTTGCTACTCTGTCTAAACTACAAACTCGCAAGGTCAATATCGGGATGGACGAAGCCCACTTGGTTGGTTTGGGACGCTACTTGATTCTGAACGGTGTTGTGGATCGTAGTCTCCTCATGTGCCAACACTTGGAGCGCGTGCTGGATATTGCAGACAAATATGGTTTCCACTGCCAGATGTGGAGCGATATGTTCTTTAAACTTATGTCAGCAGATGGCCAGTACGACCGTGATGTGGAAATTCCAGAAGAAACTCGTGTCTACCTAGACCGTCTCAAAGATCGTGTGACCTTGGTTTACTGGGACTATTATCAGGATAGCGAGGAAAAATACAACCGTAACTTTAGTAACCACCACAAGATTAGTCATGACCTTGCCTTTGCGGGGGGTGCTTGGAAGTGGATTGGTTTCACACCCAACAACCATTTCAGCCGTCTCATTGCTCTTGAAGCCAATAAAGCCTGCCGTGCCAATGATATCAAAGAAGTTATCGTGACAGGTTGGGGAGATAATGGTGGGGAAACAGCCCAATTCTCTATCCTACCAAGCTTGCAAATCTGGGCAGAACTCAGCTATCGCAATGACCTAGACCGTTTGTCTGATCATTTCAAGACTAATACAGGTCTATCAGTTGAGGATTTCATGCAGATTGACCTAGCCAACCTTTTACCAGACCTACCAGGCAATCTCAGTGGCATCAATCCCAACCGCTATGTCTTTTATCAGGATGTTCTTTGTCCGATACTTGACCAGCACATGACACCTGAACAAGACAAGCCCCACTTCGCTCAGGCAGCTGAGACGCTTGCTAACATTAAAGAAAAAGCTGGCAACTATGCCTACCTCTTTGAAACTCAGGCCCAGTTGAACCAGATTTTAAGTAGCAAAGTGGATGTGGGACGACGCATTCGTCAAGCCTATCAAGTGGATGATAAGGAAAGCCTACAAGAAATCGCCAGACAAGAATTACCAGAACTCAGAAGCCAAATCGAACACTTCCATGCCCTCTTTAGCCACCAATGGCTGAAAGAAAACAAGGTCTTTGGTTTGGATACGGTCGATATCCGTATGGGCGGACTCTTGCAACGCATCAAACGCGCAGAAAGTCGTATTGAGGCTTATCTGGCTGGTCAGATTGACCGCATCGATGAGTTAGAAGTGGAAATCTTACCATTTACAGACTTCTACGCAGACAAGGACTTCGCAGCCACAACAGCCAACCAGTGGCATACCATTGCGACAGCTTCAACCATTTATACAACCTAAAAACAAGAACACCTTGCCTTGAGCAGAGTGTTTCTCGTGAAACATCCCTTTCTTAAAAAAGTACTCCACATAAAATAATTTGTGGAGTTTTTTCTATAATTAGTAGTTTAACCTAACCTTCAAATAGGAGTATACTAATAATGTAATCGTTATCAAAAATCTAAAAAGGAATTTTTAGATGGATATCAAAATAAAAAAGGGAGGAAATTATGAATAAGTTTTCAAAAACCTTGAGAGACAACTGGATCTTTCTCTTGATGGTTTTACCAGGGGCACTCTGGTTGATTCTATTCTTTTACATTCCAGTATTTGGGAATGTGGTTGCCTTTAAAGACTACCATATGACCAGTAATGGTTTCATAGATAGTATTGTGAATAGTAAATGGGTCGGGTTAGATAATTTCAGATTCTTGTTTAGTTCAAAAGACGCCTTTATCATCACTCGAAATACTGTCCTCTACAATCTCGGCTTTATCTTCATCGGTTTGATTGTATCTGTAGGGATTGCTATCATCCTAAGTGAACTCCGTTCTAAGAGAATGGTTAAGATTTTCCAAACTTCTATGTTGTTCCCTTACTTCTTGTCTTGGGTTATCATCAGTTTCTTTACAGATGCCTTCCTAAACATTGATAAAGGGGTATTCAACCATTTCCTAGAGTCTATCGGAATGAAGGAAATCAATTTCTACGCTGACTTGGGCATCTGGCCATATCTCCTACTTTTCCTAGGTATTTGGAAAGGCTTTGGATATAGCAGTGTCATGTACTATGCGACAATCATGGGAATTGATCCAACCTACTACGAAGCAGCGACAGTGGACGGAGCCAGCAAATGGCAACGAATTCGCAATGTAACCATTCCGCAGTTGACACCATTGGTAACTGTATTGACCATCCTTGCAGTCGGAAATATCTTTCGTGCAGACTTCGGTCTTTTCTACCAAATCCCCCACAATGCTGGTCAGCTCTATAACGTAACCAATGTCTTGGACGTATATGTATATAATGGCTTGACTCAGACAGCAGATATCGGGATGGCATCAGCGGCAGGTCTTTATCAATCAGTTGTCGGCTTGATTCTGGTTATCCTATCAAACTTACTTGCAAGACGAGTTGATCCAAACTCAGCCTTGTTCTAGAAAGGAGGAGAATATGGCAGAAAAGAAAATTAAAAAAGAAAAAATTGATAATGTCGGCATTCACTCCTTCAGTAAGAAAGCAGATATCTTCTTTAGTACCATTTCTGGTTTGGTTGCCCTCTCTTGTATCCTACCCTTTGTATTCGTTATCGTTATTTCGGTGACAGATGAAAAGAGTATCCTCCAAAATGGATATAGCTTCTTCCCATCCCAATTTGGATTAGACGGTTTTGAGTTTTTGGCACAGTTTAAGGATAAAATTCTCCAAGCCCTCTTCATCTCAGTCTTTGTAACAGTGGTGGGGACTATCACAAACGTTTTTATCACAACAACTTATGCCTACGCTATCTCACGGACAACCTTTAAGTATCGCAGATTCTTTACGATTTTTGCCCTTCTTAGCATGTTGTTCAACGCTGGTTTGGTACCGGGCTATATCGTGGTAACTCGTTTACTTCAACTTGGTGATACAGTTTGGGCCTTGATTGTTCCAATGCTTCTCTCACCATTTAACATCATCTTGATGCGTTCCTTCTTCAAGAAGACCATTCCAGAAGCTATTCTAGAATCCGCTCGTATCGATGGTGCTAGTGAGGCCCGGATCTTCTTCCAAATCTGTTTGCCATTGTCACTACCAGGTATCGCAACCATCACGCTCTTGACAGCTCTTGGTTTCTGGAATGACTGGTTCAACGCCCTTCTTTACATCAAGAGTGACAACTTGTATCCATTGCAATATTTGCTCATGCAAATCCAGCAAAATATGGACTACATCGCCAAAGCAGTCGGTCTATCTGGTCAACTGGGAGTTGCTCTTCCAAAAGAAACAGGTCGTATGGCCATGGTTGTAGTCGCAACCCTTCCAATCGCGATTCTGTATCCATTCTTCCAACGCTACTTTGTAAAAGGTTTGACTATCGGTGGTGTGAA
>CAURCY010000045.1:0-12773 GCA_963523355.1 uncultured Streptococcus sp. | reverse complement strand
CATTTATCAAAGGAAAACGTATCTTTGGTGTTATTTTCCTTCTTCCTTGGGCTGTTCCAGCCTTCATCACTATCTTGACATTCTCAAACATGTTTAACGATAGTGTTGGTGCTATCAACACTCAAGTATTGCCAATCTTAGCTAAATTCCTTCCTTTCCTTGATGGTGCTCTTATTCCTTGGAAAACAGACCCAACTTGGACTAAGATTGCCTTGATTATGATGCAGGGTTGGCTTGGATTCCCATACATCTACGTTTTGACCTTGGGTATCTTGCAATCTATTCCTAACGACCTTTACGAAGCAGCTTATATTGACGGTGCCAATGCTTGGCAAAAATTCCGCAACATCACTTTCCCAATGATCTTGGCTGTTGCGGCACCTACTTTGATTAGCCAATACACCTTCAACTTTAACAACTTCTCTATCATGTACCTCTTCAATGGTGGAGGACCTGGTAGTGTCGGAGGGGGAGCTGGTTCAACCGATATCTTGATCTCATGGATCTACCGTTTGACAACAGGTACATCTCCTCAATACTCAATGGCGGCAGCTGTTACCTTGATTATCTCTATCATTGTCATCTCAATCTCTATGATCGCATTCAAGAAACTACACGCATTTGATATGGAGGACGTCTAAGATGAATAACTCAATTAAACTCAAACGTAGACTGACTCAAACCCTTACTTACCTCTACTTAATTGGCCTATCAATCGTGATTATCTATCCACTTTTGATTACCATCATGTCAGCCTTTAAAGCAGGTAACGTCTCAGCCTTTAAACTAGATACTAATATCGACCTCAATTTTGATAACTTTAAAGGCCTCTTTACTGAAACCCTATACGGTACTTGGTATCTCAACACTTTGATTATCGCCTTAATTACTATGGCTGTTCAAACAAGTATTATCGTACTTGCTGGTTATGCTTACAGCCGTTACAACTTCTTGGCTCGTAAACAAAGTTTGGTCTTCTTCTTGATTATCCAAATGGTGCCAACCATGGCCGCTTTGACAGCCTTCTTCGTTATGGCACTTATGTTGAACGCCCTTAACCACAGCTGGTTCCTCATCTTCCTTTATGTTGGTGGAGGTATTCCGATGAATGCTTGGCTCATGAAAGGTTACTTCGATACAGTGCCAATGTCTCTAGACGAATCTGCAAAACTAGACGGTGCAGGACACTTCCGCCGCTTCTGGCAAATTGTTCTTCCACTTGTTCGCCCAATGGTTGCCGTACAAGCTCTCTGGGCCTTCATGGGACCTTTCGGGGACTACATCCTCTCTAGTTTCTTGCTTCGTGAGAAAGAATACTTTACTGTTGCCGTAGGTCTCCAAACCTTCGTTAGCAATGTGAAAAACATGAAGATCGCCTACTTCTCAGCAGGTGCTATCCTCATCGCCCTTCCAATCTGTATTCTCTTCTTCTTCCTACAAAAGAACTTTGTTTCAGGACTTACAAGTGGTGGCGACAAGGGATAATTTATCCCCGCCACCCTTTTTCATTTTAAAACTTGTTACTGTAAAACTATCCTTGTAGCAAGCAATTTATCTCCTAGACTTGAAATAAAGCACATTTCTCTATATAATACTCATATAGAAAACACCTTTTAGAAAGATACCTATGCTTCCATATCCATTTTCCTATTTTTCAAGTATTTGGGGATTTCGTAAGCCCCTGTCCAAACGTTTCGGACTCAACTGGTTCCAACTTCTCTTTACCAGTATCTTCCTTATCAGCTTGTCTATGGTACCTATTGCCATCCAAAACAGCTCGCAGGAGACTTATCCGCTAGAAACCTTTATCGATAATGTCTATGAACCATTGACAGATAAGGTTGTACAGGATCTCTCTGAACACGCTACAATTGTTGATGGCAAATTAACTTATACTGGAACAGCTAGTCAAGAGCCTTCTATTGTGATCGGTCCAAGTCAAAGCAAGGAATTACCTAAGGACTTGCAACTGCATTTCGATACGAATGAGCTCGTCATCAGCAAAGAAAGTAAAGAACTGACCCGTGTCTCTTACCGAGCGATTGAGACTGAGAGTTTCAAAAGTAAAGACAGCTTGACCCAAGCCATTTCTAAAGACTGGTACCAGCAGAATCGTGTCTATATCAGTCTCTTTCTAGTTCTCGGTGCGAGCTTCCTCTTTGGTTTGAATTTCTTTATCGTCTCTCTAGGAGCGAGTCTTCTCCTTTATATCACTAAGAAATCACGCCTCTTTTCATTTAGGACCTTTAAAGAGTGCTACCATTTTATCTTGAACTGTTTAGGATTACCAACTCTGATTACACTTATTTTGGGATTATTTGGCCAAAATATGACAACCCTGATCACTGTACAAAACATTCTTTTTGTTCTGTATCTGGTCACTATCTTTTATAAAACGCATTTCCGTGATCCAGATTACCATAAATAGGAGATTTTTATGCCCGTTACGATTAAAGACGTGGCCAAGGCTGCTGGTGTTTCACCTTCAACCGTAACCCGTGTTATTCAAAACAAATCAACCATTAGCGACGAAACAAAAAAACGCGTTCGCAAGGCTATGAAGGAGCTCAATTACCACCCCAACCTCAACGCTCGTAGTTTGGTAAGCAGTTATACCCAAGTTATCGGCTTGGTGCTTCCTGACGACTCAGACGCCTTCTATCAAAATCCTTTCTTCCCATCTGTCCTCCGTGGTATCGCCCAAGTCGCCTCTGAAAACCACTACGCCATTCAGATCGCGACAGGTAAAGATGCCAAAGAGCGTCTTAAAGCTATTTCTCAGATGGTCTATGGTAAGCGTGTAGATGGTTTGATTTTCCTCTATGCCCAAGAAGAGGACCCTTTGGTTAAGTTAGTAGCAGACGAGCAATTTCCTTTCCTTATCTTAGGTAAATCTCTATCTCCCTTCATTCCACTTGTCGATAATGACAATGTCCAAGCTGGTTTTGATGCGACAGAGTATTTCATCAAAAAAGGATGCAAGCGAATTGCCTTTATCGGAGGTACTAAGCGACTCTTCGTAACACAAGACCGTCTGACAGGTTACGAGCTAGCTCTAAAACAATACCAACTTCCTCTCGATACTAATCTGACTTACTTTGCTACTGAATTTCTTGAAGATAATGGTTATCGCTTTAGTAGACTTCTCTTCAAACACGATCCAAATATTGACGCTATTATTACCATTGATAGTCTCCTTGCTGCAGGGGTCTGTGATTACATCGCAAAACACCAACTGGATGTCCCTGTCCTCAGCTTCGACTCAGTCAATCCCAAGCTCAACTTGGCAGCCTATGTCGATATCAATAGTTTGGAGCTTGGTCGTGTTTCCTTTGAAACTATTCTCCAGATCATCAATGATGCTAAAAGCAATAAACAAATTTGTTATCGCCAGTTGATTGCCCACAAAATTATCGAAAAATAAAAACCAGCTCGAGCTGGTTTTTTTGATCACTAATTATCTGTTTCAACGAACCGTCCCAAAATATGAACATTCTCCGAGACAGAGACAAAGGCGCTTGGATCCACCTGTTTCATAATCTGTTTAAATTCATTAAACTCTGCACGTGTAATGACAGTGATTAAAACTGCCTTTCTCTCGTGATTATAGGTTCCTTCTGCATCGTGGATCATGGTTGCTCCGCGGTGCAATTTTTTATGGATTTTTTCAATTACCTTCTCTGGATGATTGGTCACAATCATGGCCTGCATCCGTTTTTGCTTGGTAAAGACAGCGTCTGTGACACGGCTAGAGACAAAGATGGTAATCATAGAGTAGAGAGCGTATTCCCAACCAAAGGTCAAGCCTGCTATCAGCATGATGGTCCCATTTACCAAGAAAGAAATACTACCAACATTCTTACCCGTTTTCTTGCGAATAGTCAGGCTGACGATATCCGTCCCACCACTGGAGATATTGTTTCGAAGAGCAAAACCAATCCCCAAGCCCATGACAACACCCCCAAAAAGGGCATTGATAATGGGATCCTCCGTCAAGGTCGCCACAGGGACAAACTGGATAAAGAAGGAACTCATGGATACCGTTATAAAGGTAAAGACGGTGAACTTATGCCCAATTTGATACCAAGCCAAGACCATCAAAGGGAAATTAATGGCATAGAAGGTCAACGAAATCGGGATATGAAAACCAAACCAGTGATTACTCAAGGCAGAGATAATCTGTGCCAGACCTGTCGCACCACTCGAATACACATGCCCTGGTTGGAAAAAGAAATTGACCGCTACTGCTGATAAAAAACCATAGACCAGAGAGGCCGAAATCTTCTCATCATATTTTTCGCGAGAGATGCTTTGTAAGACACGTAAAATTTTTATCTGATAAGCAAAGCGGCGCAGATAATAGCGCCACCGCTTAATTCGTTTTGCTTGTTTCATCTTCTTCTACTTGTAAGCTGAGTTCCTCTAGTTGTTTGAGAGCTACTGTTGAAGGAGCTTGTGTCATTGGGTCAGTTGCCTTATTGTTCTTAGGAAAGGCAATGACTTCACGGATATTTTCTTCTCCTGCTAAGAGCATGACAAATCGGTCAAGCCCGATAGCCAAGCCACCGTGTGGTGGGAAACCATAGTCCATGGCTTCAAGAAGGAAACCAAACTGGTCATTTGCTTCTTCAGCTGAGAAACCAAGAGCCTTGAACATACGTTCTTGAAGGTCTTTTTGGTTGATACGAAGGCTACCACCACCAAGTTCATAACCGTTCAAGACAATATCGTAAGCAATGGCACGAACCTTCGCCAAATCACCTTCTAATTCGTGAGCAGTCTCTTCCTGTGGTAGAGTAAATGGATGGTGGGCGCTCATGTAACGACCTTCTTCTTCAGACCATTCAAACATTGGCCAGTCAACAACCCAAAGGAAGTTGAATTTATCATTATCAATCAAACCAAGCTCTTTGGCAATACGTCCACGAAGGGCACCAAGCGTTGCATTAGCCACTTCAAGCGTATCCGCCACAAAGAGAACCAAGTCCTTATCTTCAAGAGCAAGCGCTGTTGTCAATTCTGCTTGGATGCTAGTCAAGAACTTGGCAACTGGTCCGTTTAATTCTCCATCAACCACCTTGACCCAAGCAAGACCTTTGGCACCATACTGTTTGGCTACTTCGGTCATCTTGTCGATGTCTTTACGTGAATAGTTGTCCGCAGCTCCTTTGACCACAATTGCTTTTACAGCAGGTGCTTCTGAAAAGACTTTAAAGTCTACACCTTTGACTACTGCTGTCAGGTCCTGAAGCAACATGTCAAAACGGGTATCTGGCTTGTCAGAACCGTAAAGAGCCATAGCATCATCATACTTCATACGTGGGAAAGGCAGAGTGACTTCAATGCCTTTTGTTTCCTTCATGACACGCGCAATCAAACCTTCTGTGATATCTTGGATTTCTTGCTCAGTAAGGAAAGATGTTTCCAAGTCGACCTGAGTGAACTCAGGCTGGCGGTCACCACGCAAGTCCTCGTCACGGAAACATTTAACGATTTGGTAGTAACGGTCAAAACCAGCATTCATCAAGAGCTGTTTCGTGATTTGTGGACTTTGAGGAAGAGCGTAAAAATGCCCTTTATTAACACGAGATGGCACCAAATAGTCACGCGCCCCTTCTGGTGTTGACTTAGAAAGGAATGGTGTCTCCACATCGATAAACTCCAACTCATCCAAGTAGTTGCGGATAGAGTGGGTCACCTTGGCACGAAGTTTAAGATTTTCCAGCATTTCTGGACGACGAAGGTCAAGGTAACGGTAACGCAAACGTGTATCGTCATTAGCCTCAATCCCATCCTTAATCTCAAATGGGGTTGTTTTAGCTGTATTCAGCACTGTCAGAGCTGTCACGTTTAACTCAACTGCACCAGTTGGCAACTTATCATTGGCTTGCTCACGCGCAGCGACCTGACCAGTCACCTCGATAACAAATTCGCTACGAAGGCTTTCAGCTGTTGCCATGACCTCTGCAGATACTTTTTCAGGGTTGATAACCAACTGCATGATTCCTTCACGGTCACGAAGGTCGATAAAGATCAAACCACCAAGGTCACGACGACGGCCAACCCATCCTTTCAAGGTCATTTCTTGTCCGATGTGTTCCTCACGAACACGACCAGCATACATACTACGTTTCATTGTTTCTCTCCTCTTTTATTCTGTTACTATTTTACCATAAAAGCGCAGGCTCTTCATGAAAATCATCAGAAAAGTTTGCCAGTCTTTAAAAATCAAGTGAAGACTCTAAAAATTGACGCCCATACAAAAATCCGATGAAGTTCATCGGACTCTTTTATTTTGAATTGTTGCCTGCTTTACGCTTTTCAGCAATTTCGGCTGCCTTTCGAGGCAAGACAATTTCCGTTGTGTAAGCTGTCCCAAAGCGCAAGACACCTGCAATAGGGGCAAAGACAACTGCTAGATAGTTATAGAAGAAATCGCCCTTAAAGGCATAAGCTAGCGCTCCAATGATGAAAAATAGAACGACTGCTTGAATCACTGCTAATAAAATTACTCGTTTCATGTGACCTCCTGACTCTATTATAGCATGAGAATCATCAAAAAGCTGACTAAATTATTCAAAGCGTGGAGAGAAATGCTGTAAAGAAGACCTTTTCGACTTACATAAGCCAGCCCCAAACTCAATCCTAGACTAGCATAAACCAAAAACTGTTGCAAAGTTCCTGGGAAATGAATCAAGGCAAATAGAACACTTGTTACCAGAAGGAAAAGCAGAGTTTGTTTACTATTGTCCTGCTTAGGAAAGAGATAGCGTGCCAACATCCCTCTAAAGATAAGTTCTTCCGTCAAAGGAGCAAAAATAACGACCGCAAAGAATGAGAAAAGGGGTTGAGACAAGGTCAAGTCTATCGCTGTTTGTTGATTTACTGAAGGATCATTTGGCAAGAAAAACTGGACAACCAGAGATAAGAACCAAACCAAGGCAGGGAGCCAAATAAATCGGTTAAAGCCACTCTTCTCAATATGAACAGGAGCTTTCTGGTACCATTTATAAATGACGTACACATATACTCCAGCCAAGGCCACATAAAGCAAGGTAGTAGCATAGGGCGAAGCGCCCAGTTTCAAAGCTTCTACAGCCCCACTTTGAACGGTCCCATAGATAACCAGAAAAGATAGAATGGCTAGAAGAAACCAGCCGAGGTTTTTAAGTAGTTTCATATAAATCTCCTATCTTGCTTTATAGCTATTTTTCAATACAAAGAGGTTCGCTATTCCTAACACAAGTACCCAGGCAAGTAACATACCAATATTAGAAAAAGATATTTCCCCACCTTTTTTATTTAAAAGATTTACAATTGGACCAATAAAAGAGTAATCCAACACTTTCTGAACCGTATCATTTTGAAGAGCAATCATGGGTAAAAAAGAGACGATAAACACAGGAAACATACTATAAACTTGCGCTTTAGACTGAGTATCTGACACTGCACCGATTAGAAGGTTGAGAAAAATAACACTAATAGCTGCTAAGACCAAATAGATAACATAGGCCAATAAGTAACCTGATACATCCACTTTAAAATAGATTGGTAGTAAAATCATTCCAAGCAACATAATCAACAGAGGGAGAATGAGCATACTGAAAGTATATTCTGTTGCTGTCACACCACTTAGGATGAGTGATTTAAGATTGCGCTTTTCCTTATCTTCTGCCATCATAATCGATACCATATAACCACTTCCCATGCTCAAGACCATCGTCAAGCTAGAAGATAGTAAAAATAGGCTCAATTGTCCATTCTTATTGAAAAATTCATTATATAAAACAGCAATACCAAAAGGCATCAATAAAGTCGCTAACAAAGTTGAATTGCTAATAAGAACTTGCACTCTTAACCATAGTAGGGCATTTAATTTTCTAAACATCTAACTTTTCTCCTGTCAATCTGATAAAGATTTCTTCTAAAGTTGGCTCACAAGAGTGAACCACCATCAAATCTGTCGTGTCTAAATGTGGTAATTCATCAAATGGAACTATCTGTTCTCGTCCGTCGTTATAAACCACACGTACTTTCTTATCCACATGGTACTTCTGGATGATATCTTGCGGACTTCCATACTCTATTAGGTTACCCTTATTCAAAAGAGATAAGCGATCACAAAGCAGAGTTGCTTCATTCATATCATGCGTGGTCAGAAAGATAGTTGTCCCCGCCTGCTTTAATTCTTGAAGTAGGGTATGAATCATCTTAGATGTTGTAGGGTCTAAGCCACTGGTTGGCTCATCTAGAAAGAGAATCTTAGGAGCATTCAGAAGGGCACGAGCCAAGAACATTCGTTGTTTCATTCCTGTAGATAGTTTTTCTGCAATAATATCTTTAGCATCTGCCAATCCAACCTGTTGGAGCACCTGATTTACTCTATCTGACTTGAGACCATATAACTTAGCATAGATGAGAAGATTTTTATAAAGACTCATCTTTTCATAAAAACCACTGCCATCACTAACAATACCAATTTGTTCCAAATCATTTGAGGTTAAATCTTGAGAATTCTTGCCTAACAAAACTGTTTTACCTTGATCTGCAGCCAACTGTCCTGTTAAGACATTGATCATGGTTGTTTTACCTGAGCCAGAAGGGCCAAGAAAACCAAAGATTTCACCCTCCTTAATCTCAAAAGAAATCTGATGAAGAGCTTTTTTGCTCCCAAAACTTTTGCTTACATTTTCAACACGAATCATAGAAACTCCTTTATTTGAAATAGCGTTTTACCATAGGTAACTGCATCACATTGATATAAACATGGATGGCTCCGACAAGTACGAAAGCTAGTAGCTGAATCTCTCCTGTCAGTAAGGAAAAGAGAGCAATCAGAAAGTACAAGGTTGGCAAGACATACTGATGTAATTGGAATAAAATCCGAAAACTCTGTTCCAAATTAGCCTGGCGCTCCCCTTCATCGTAAGAATTGATAAAGTCCATGACATCCTTTGGTGTAGAGAAAAATGCCAAATCAAACTGACGAACAATAGCAATGGTCTTAAAAAGATATTTTTGAGCATTTAAAACTAACACTAACCCCAAAAAGGAAAGGGATAAGGTTATATGGCTTATATCGAGTACAATTACTTCACTTCCTGAAATGAAGAGAGCCAATAAAATCGCTACGCTTGCACTATTAAAAGCAATAGTTCCAAACTCGAGATTCCGATACATCTGCACATAATAGGTTTCATTCAGATCATCATCCATTTCCTCTTGATACAAGGAATGAAATTTTCTGCTTTTCTTTAGGAAATTGAAAGTCAAAAAAAGAATAATGACGGCTAGTAGTAAGCTGATAGCTGATAGCCATGGTATCAAGGGTTTTACATCTAAAATAATTCCGTTGGATTCGGCACGTGCCTTAAACATCCCTACAAACATGCCCAAGAAACCTCCCAAGACAATAGACATCAAAAATAACAATCCACCTTTCTTTTTCATATTCATTCTCCTTTTTCACTTGCTAGATTTTTGGATTTCTTTTCAATCCATTCAATTACTGGGATGAGGACAAAGTAGGCCCAAATAAATTGGTCGCTGTAATAGAGATCAAACCATCCTAGATTTGTTCCAATTAGTAGACACAGGCTGACTAATAGAGCTATGGCAACTACATAATAGATTACTTTATACTTGTTCATCACTCGTCCTCCTCCAAGCGAAATACCGATTCGACTGTTTCGTTGAAAATTTGAGATATTCTCAGGGCAATGATAATGGACGGGGTGTACTCATCCCGTTCTAGTAGGCTAATGGTCTGCCTTGAAACCCCTGCTAGCTTAGCTAGTTCGGTTTGATTGAGACCATCGCGAGCCCGAAGCTCTTTTAAACGATTTTTAAGCATTCCTTTCTCCTTTTCTCTTAACTTGCTTACATTGTAACACATCTTTTTCTTTTTGACAAGCATATTTGTCAAAAAGTTTATGATTTTTGTCATTTTGCAAAAGAAAAAGGTCAGGAGCAGGTTCCTGACCAGTTTATCTATCATTAAAATCCTAATTTTTCAAAGATTTCTGAGAAGTTTTGGCTGATTGTTTCAAGTGACACTTGCACTTCTTCTCGGGTTTGGTTGTTCTTAACCGTTACTTGTCCGCTTTCGACTTCACTCTCTCCTAGAGTGATGAGAGTCTTAGCCGCAAAGACATCGGCTGACTTGAATTGAGCTTTGAGTTTACGATTGAGGTAATCACGCTCTGCTTTGAATCCTTGTTGGCGAAGAGCTTGTACCAATTCCAAAGCCTTGACATTTGCTCCATCACCCAAGACTGCGATATAGACATCTAGGGCGTTTTCGATAGGGAGGGCCACACCTTGCTTTTCAAGAATGAGAAGCAGGCGCTCTACACCAAGTCCAAAACCAAATCCAGCAGTTTCAGGACCACCAAAGTAGGCAACCAAACCATCGTAACGACCACCCGCACAGACTGTCAGGTCATTGCCCTCAATCTCAGTAATAAACTCGAAAATGGTGTGGTTGTAGTAGTCCAGACCACGCACCATATTGGTATCGATGATATAGTCTACTCCAAGATTTTCCAACATCTGACGCACAGCATCAAAATGAGCTTGACTTTCTTCATCAAGGAAGTCCAAGATAGACGGCGCATTCTCTACTGCTACCTTGTCTTCTTTTTCCTTAGAGTCCAAGACACGGAGAGGATTTTCCTCCAAACGACGTTGGCTATCCTTAGACAAGGTCTCCTTGAGCGGTGTCAAATAGTCAATCAAGGCTTGACGGTAGGCCGCACGGCTCTCAGGATTTCCAAGAGTGTTGAGGTGCAATTTGACACCTTGGATACCGATTTCTTTCAAGAAATGGGCTGCCATAGCGATGGTTTCCACATCGGTAGCTGGATTGCTAGAGCCAAAACACTCAACACCAATCTGGTGGAATTGGCGCAAACGCCCTGCCTGTGGACGCTCATAACGGAACATAGGTCCCATATAGTAGAACTTGCTTGGCTTTTGCACTTCTGGGGCGAAGAGTTTATTTTCCACATAGGAACGGACAACGGGCGCAGTTCCTTCTGGACGGAGGGTGATATGGCGGTCACCCTTGTCATAGAAATCGTACATTTCCTTGGTTACGATATCCGTTGTATCTCCGACAGAGCGACTGATGACCTCGTAATGCTCAAAAATAGGCGTGCGCACTTCTGCATAGTTATAGCGCTTGAAAATTTCACGGGCAAAGCCCTCAACGTACTGCCATTTAGCAGACTCAGCAGGTAAAATATCCTGCGTTCCTTTTGGTTTTTGTAATTTCATAGGGAATCCTCTTTAAACTTAATAGTCTTATTTTACCATAAATAAAGGGATTAAAACAGTGAGAAAAAAATTAGGATTTATACTCAATGAAAATCAAAAAGCAAACTAGGAAGTTAGCCGCAGGTTGCTCGAAACAGTGTTTTGAGGTTGTGGATAGAACTGACGAAGTCAGCTCAAAGCACTGCTTTGAGGTTGTAGATAGAACTGACGAAGTCAGTAACATATCTACGGTAAGGCGACACTGACGTGGTTTGAAGAGATTTTCGAAGAGTATTAGATATCATTTTTGAGATTAATAACTGTCAAAAGAATAGCTAGGAAGGAAAAACCAACAAATAGTATCCAAGTCAACTGTATATTCCATACGGCTACAAGTGAAAAACAGGCTGTTCCCACAGGTATGGATAAGGTAAACAAGAGACCTAAAAAATTACTGGTACGAGCTAGAACCTCTGGAGCTAGATTTTTCATGAGCATGGCACTAATCTTTGGTTGAACTTTACCAGACACATACAGAGTTGAAAAGAGAAATAGTAAACCAAGTACGACTTGATTGAATAAATTAGCTAGACCAATTAGACTGAGTCCTACGGTCACCCACATCATCAATCTAGGCAAGGACTGCTTCCCAAAATAATCATTGCCCGTAAGGCTACTGATGATGATTGCTACTAAAACACCGAATTGATTGATAAATAGTGCCTCTGTGTAAGAAAAATTCAAGAGAGAATGGCTCAAAAAGAAGATGTTATAGATGCTTCCTAAAGCCCCACCCAAGGCATTGATAAGCAAGACAGCAAAGATCATGAATCCAAAGTTTTTCTGTCCACCTTTAAGAAAAACGAGACGTAAATTTCGATAAATTGTTAGGAACTGGTCTTTGATAGAAAGCTTCTCATTTTTTAGGATTTCACCATCAGCAGATGACATTGACAGGCTCAATTTGCTTTTTCCTAAAAAGAGAATAAAGGCTGATACGAGGAAAAAACAGGCATTGATTCCCGCAACGAGGGAAAAATTGTTGACCGATATACCTAAGAGCCAGACTCCAAAAGCTTGACCACCAATAGCTGAAATATAGGTGATGAACTGGGAAAAAGAATAAGCCTCCATCAGATCATCTTCAGCTACTTTTTCCTTAATGAGAGGCATGCGCAAACCACCTGCAAAATCACTGATGACATCACTAATGACATTGATTAAACACAGGCTAGAAAAGGCAAAGAGACTAGCTTGCTGAACAACTAGGGCTGCTAGAAAAAATAAAACCGCCTGAAACAAACCGCTATAGACCATCCATTTGACCTTGTCCCTCGTGTAATCTGCCCGAATCCCTACAAAAACTGTAAAGAGAGTCGGAATAATCATGACAATATTCGCCATAGCAACAGCAAAGGATGCTTGTGACAAGGTCGATGCATAGACGATAAATACCAGGTTGAAAATCGAAGCACCAAAAGCATTGAAGAAGCGTGACAAAGTCAAGAGACGATAAG